>NZ_JAOUSE010000001.1:0-177634 GCF_025660415.1 Pallidibacillus thermolactis | reverse complement strand
ATCTACTAAACGTGCAACGTGATTTTCCGGAACAAACATTTCTATATCTAAAATCATCATTGTTTGTTTATTATTATAAGGCTGGAATACAAGTTTCTTTTGTTTCTTTTTGGGTTGATTTCCATTTTCAATTATTCCCTCTAGAGCTAGTTCCATTTGCATGTTATAATTTGTTTGAATAGTCATTTGATTATTCATAAAAAATCGTCCTTTCTGTTGAATGTTGTCTCCTCAACTTCATTCTACAAAAAAGGACGATTTTTTTGTACCATTAAATAGCAAAAGGGCTAGACCGAAGGTCAATTAAAAATTGACTTTTCGGACAGCCCCGTTTTTATATATACGTCTATTCCGCTTCGGCTTGTGTATCTTCTTGTTCGGTTTCATTGTTTAATTGATCTTGTTTCTCTTCTTTTGTTTCATAATAAGCTTCAACAACCCGTTCTCCTATCCTTGCTGAAATGTTATATGGAAGACGAGCCCCACCATCATTATATACGTTTGGCGCAACAATAGCAAAGGCAATTTCTGGATCCTCATATGGTGCATAACCGACAAAATTGATATTATATGTTTTAACACCTTTCTCAAGTTTTTCATCCCAAACATAAGATTCAGCTGTACCGGTTTTTCCTGCAACTTTCACTGGAACGTTATTAAAGTAAGCTTTAGCAGTACCTTCACTTCCATTTACCACTTGATAAAATCCTCTTTGTACACGTTCAAGCCATTCTGGTTTCAAATCAATACGATTTAATACAACTGGGTTAAACTTTTCAATAATGGGACCCAGTCCTTCTCCTTCGACACTCTGTTCACGTATTTCCTTTACTAACATCGGTTTCATGCGATATCCATTATTAGCTATCGTAGCCACGTATTGCGCTAATTGTAAGGTTGTATACGTATCAAATTGTCCAAAAGAGAAGTTTAGTAATAATCCTGGGTTATCTGGCTCGTTTTGAACTCCGATTGCTTCATTGGCAAAGCCAATTCCAGTTGTTGTACCTAGACCAAATTGTGCATAATAGTAACGCATTTTTTCAGCAAGTTTTTTATAATCCCAATTTAATGACGCATTAGGTCGATAAGTATCTCCTGCCAAACCATATACAATTTTCGCCATATAGACGTTGGATGACCGCTCTAATGCTTTAATTTCATTGATCGGACCCATTGCCCTTCCTGCAGATCGAATCGGACTACGACCCCTCACCGGCATAGGTTCGTCTCGGAAAATCGTCCCTGGTTGAATAGCTCCAACTTGATACCCCATTAAAACGGTTGCCCCTTTAACAACAGACCCTGGCTCAAAGGCGGATGTAAATGTCCCGCTGGCATAATCACTCCAGCTCTTTGCTTTTTCATCATATTGTTTACCAGCCATGGAAAGTATTTCACCCGTTTTTGGATTAAGGACAACTATGAAAGCTTTGTTAAAGTAATTGTTGTTCGGATAAGGAATCGCATTTAAGATTTCTTCCATAAGAATTTGTTCGACTTTTGCTTGAAATTCCATATCAACAGTTAATACAACATCCTTACCGCTTTTCCCTTCAGAAACAATTTCTTGCTCAACTACATCACCTTGTTTATTTGTAACCGTTCTAACTTTTGATTTCGTACCTTGAAGGATATCCTCTAAATATTCTTCTAAATACGTATAACCAACACGGTCATTCAGGCTATACCCTTTTGCTTTATAATAATCAACTTTTTCTTCAGGAAGTCCTGTTTTCACTGTACCGAGTATCCCTCTAAACGTATCATCATAAGTATAAGCACGTTGCCAATCCGTTGTCACATCTACACCAGGTAAATCGCCTAGGTTTTCGCTGATCATCGCATATTCGACGTCCGTTACATCTTTGTTTTTCACAATGGTAGGTGTTAATGCAGTAGCATTATATATTTTTCCATATATTGCAGCGACATTTTTATCAACGGTTTTCATATGTTCTTCGGTTACTCGATCGAGTTTTAATTTATATATATCTTTATCATCTAATTTTTCAGTCTCAGACTTCGTTACCAAGTCCTCCCCATTATCATGTTCCAACAACCAAATATCTTTTAAATCTCGTTCCCGAACTTTTTTTATATCCTCTTTTGGCATTTGAATATATTGTGCAAGTTTTTTCGCTACCTCGAGCAATTCCTTGGGTTGAGGATTTTTAGGCGGTGTATAGGTAATCGCCTTTTGCGGTATATTATAGACAATTTTTGTATAGTCATTATCATACATTTCTCCACGAGGTACGGAATAGTTGACCGACTCGACATCTGTCATTTCCACTTGTTTTTTATATTCTTTCCCCTGCACAATCTGAACGACACCAAGTCGTAACACAAGTCCAGAAAATAATAGAAACACGACAAAGAATAATAAATTTAACCTAGTGGGCAGATGGCTTTTCTTTTTATTCTCTTTTTTCTTTTTATGTCTCAATCGTTCACCACCCCTTAATCATTGTTTTTATCTAATCATCCAGTTGTTGACGTATGTATAAAATTGTGAACACCATTTTTACCCAATCTCTATTCTATTCGATTTTTCGACATTTTTCTATAAAAAATAAACATCCGTAATAAATTTAATATAAAAGTCATAAAAGAAGAAGGAGGTTTGAACGTTTGAAACAAGCCCCCTTCTTCATAAATGAGATTATTATGAATGAATTTCTTTTACGTTTATATGTCGAATGAACACATAGATGAACAAGTATCCTGAACCTAAAATTAATAATAAATACGGTAAAACAAGCTTAACGGCTAAATGAGAAACGGCAATTAAAAATAATAGAATAGAACAAACCCTTCCTCCATTTAAAAACAATTCATTTACAACAATATATTCAATCCTTAACTCTCGAGCCTTCCAACTTTTTCCGATTATATCATATGAAGTTGAGTTGAATGGAACGAGTACAATTGGATATGCAAACGCGATCATTGCTGAGTATATTAATAAAAGTGGGTATGTTACTTTAATAATGATCAAAAACACAGAACTAAACAGAATGATTCCACCAATTAACATCGCTCTATTTCGATATTGAAGTTTTATGTAGCGAGATGCAAAATAGTATGTTATAAACGAAACAAAGGAATTTACGAAAGCAAATGTACCTAACGCCATTTCACTCCCCGTTGCAATATAAACATAAATATTGATAACAAAGGCAAATAGACCCTCCCGAATCCCTTGAAAAAAAGAGGCATTTGTCACAAGTCGCCAGTTTTTATTCCTTTTTCGTTCATGCAAAATTTTTATAAAATAGTAATTTCCTTCGGCCGGACGTTTTGACATAAAAAAACTCAAAAATGTTGCTAAAGCGAATAAGCCTAAAGATATAATGAATATGATCGTATAGCCAATAAAACCTGTTAAACGAGAGATAATAACCCCGGCTAACAAAGGACCGATCATGCCACCTACAGAATTTAAAACTCCTAAAAATCCATTAAAAAAGTCCCTTGTCTCCGGTTCCGTTATTTCAAAAGTTAACACATTAAAGGCTAACCAATAAAAACCGTACCCTATCCCAAGAATCGCACCTAGTAGTATCAAAAACCGGTTTGCATTTGTCCCAGTGATCAAAACGGTCACATAAAAAACAGCTAAAAATATGATTCCGATTCTGAATACAATCATACGATCTACTTTTTTTGCCATTTTACCGGCCAAAATAAAAGTAAGCGGCTGAAAAATGACGACCGTTAAGTTATAAATGGCAATTTGAAAAAAATCCTCCGTTTGTTTCCATATGTAAACATTAACAAACGTGTTTGATAAAGCTATACTTAACGAATAGAGCCCACCGATAATGAGTAAAAATATTAAATCTTTTGTTATTTCTATATCTCCAAATATTTTTTTTACCTTGTTCTGTATCATAATTGTCTCCCCTTTAAACTATATTGTTTGTTAATTAAGGGGAGATATACTTTTCGATTTCTATTTTCATAAGGGATAATTTTCAAAAGTTTTTTCAAACGAAAAAAAGCTGACCTTATTGGGAACAAGGTCAGCTTATCGTACTTATATTTATTATTTTGCAGCGTTATATCTTTTTGCTACTTCGTCCCAGTTAACAACATTCCAAAATGCACCGATATAATCAGGACGACGATTTTGATATTTTAAGTAATATGCATGTTCCCAAACGTCAAGACCAAGGATCGGTGTTTTACCTTCCATTAATGGTGAATCTTGGTTTGGTGTACTAGTTACTTCTAATTCACCATTGTTAACTACTAACCAAGCCCAACCAGAACCAAAACGACCAGTTGCAGCCTTTGTAAATTCTTCTTTAAAAGCTTCAAAGCTGCCAAATTTAGCTTTAATTGCTTCTGCTAATTCACCTGTAGGTTCTCCGCCACCATTTGGTGAAAGGATTTCCCAGAATAAGGAGTGGTTAGCATGTCCACCACCATTATTGCGTACTGCTGTACGAATATTTTCTGGAACAGCATCAAGGTTTGCTACAAGTTCTTCGACTGATTTATTTGCAAATTCTGTTCCTTCAACTGCATTATTTAAGTTTGTTACGTATGTGTTATGGTGTTTCGTATGATGAATATTCATTGTTTCCTTGTCAATATGAGGTTCTAATGCATCATAAGCATAAGGTAATTTTGGTAATTCGAATGCCATAACTAACTCCTCCTTCATATATGTAAATATATGCTTTAGCCTCTCTAAAGCTACATCTTAAGATTAGCAAAATGATCATTTGAATTCAAATTAAATGCCTAAAATTGTTCACATTTACATCATTTCTCTATCTGAATCAGTAAAATTATACTGTTTTATATTCTTGATAGTGATCTAAACCATCCAAAATCGATTCTGCTATATTAACACAATGGTCGCCCATTCTCTCTAAATTAATAATGATATCAACAAATACAATACCTGCTTGCGCAGAGCATCTTCCTTCATTTACACGAAGAATGTGTTGCTTTCTATATTTTCTTTCTAGAAGGTCAATACGTTCTTCTTTTTTCATTACATCTTCAGCTAACTTCCAGTCATCCTGGTCAAGGGCATCAATCACTTCAGATAAAGTTGAAATGACGAGCGTATACATATCATTAATATTTTCTTTTGCATCTTCCGACATTTTCACTTTATTATTTACTTGATACTCGCCAAGTTCAATAATGTTTTCAAAATGGTCGCCTAGTCGTTCAAAATCCCGAACCATATCCATTAAATTATTATGCTTTCTAGACTCATGTTCATTTAAAGGGGCAGCAGAGAGTTCTACTAAATAACCTGTTATTTTATGATCTAAATTATTAACTGCATCTTCTAACTGTAAAGCAATCTCTGCATGATTACCGTTGCCAGTATCTAAATAGTTTTTAGCTTCTTCTAAACCTTTAAGAACTAATTGTCCCATGCGAATAACTTCTTCTTTTGCTGCACCTAATGCAATAGAGGGTGATTGTTGTATAAAAACTGGATCTAATTGTTTTGCTTTATAATCAACATAGGAATCTTCACCTGGAATTAACCTCGTAACAAGCCAAGCAAGTCCAGCAATGAATGGCAATTGAATCAATGTATTTGTCACATTAAAAGCACCATGGGCAAAGGCAATAACCATTTTTTCATTGAGACCTAATGAACCTTGAATAAATTCAATAAATGCTGTGAAAGGAATTAAAATTATTATGAAAATTGTTGATCCAATGACATTAAATAAAACGTGGCTTAATGCTGCACGTTTTGCCGCTACAGATGCACCGAGTGATGCTAAAACGGCCGTAATCGTTGTGCCAATATTATCACCAAACAAAACTGGTAAAGCTGCATCTAATGAAATTAAACCATCGGCGAATAACCCTTGAAGTATACCAACTGTGGCACTAGAACTTTGGACGATTAAGGTAAATACAGTACCAATTACGACACCTAGGAACGGATTATCACTCATACTAATGGTTAAGTCATGAAAGGCTTGTAAGTCACGTAATGGTTTCATTCCACTACTCATCAATTCAAGTCCGAAGAAGAGTGCACCGAAGCCAAACAAAACTTGTCCAATATATTGAACTCTTTTCGCTTTAAAGAAAAAGAGTAGAAATGAACCGAATGCTAAAATCGGTAATGCATATTCTCCGATATCTATTCCGATAATGAAAGCTGTAACAGTTGTACCAATATTAGCCCCCATTATAACCCCGATCGCTTGACGTAAATTCATAAACCCTGCACTAACCAAACCAACGGTTATAACTGTTGTTGCAGAACTGGATTGAATAAGAATCGTTACAACGATACCGGCAAGAACACCTTTAATAGGGTTCGTTGTAAAACGATCTAACAAATCTCTAAGACGATCACCAGCAGACTTTTGCAGCCCTTCTCCCATTGCTTTAATACCAAAAAGGAAAATACCAAGTCCACCAATAAATTGAAAAATTATTTGTTGAATATCCATTTGTTCAATTTCAACCCCTATAATTTTTTTATAAAATGTAACCCCATAAAACTATATGAAATTTCATGTCAGATTGTAAATATCTATCGACAAAAATTTACATATTTTTAACAATCTCATTCTTTATTTCGTTTTTATTACATTTATATTTCTGATCCATTACGACAAATTCATTACTAAACATAGTATTTGAGTTCTTACAATCTTTATTCTTATAAGTGTTTAACCAAATTTACTGAAAACTAGCAATGATCTATGAAATAGATGGAATTTTTCTTTAAAATGAAAGGAATTAGTTCGAAACATGATTAATATAATCTATTAAAAATGTTTTAATTCTCTTAAAAATTAAAAAAAGGTGATGCCATTGAAAAGAGCCTTTGGAACGATATTAATCATTTTAATCATGTATGCTGTTTTTATTGATTTAACAAACGGAACCCTTCCTTTAGTTGAACATAATCAAGAAGAGTCAAAAGAAACAATGACGACTTATAAATATTTTGAAGTGACTGTTAAACCAGGAGACACATTAGTATCACTGATTGAAAGCAGGGGATTTTTTCCTGAACATATTCCGATCGAACAAATTGTGGAAGACTTTATCTATTTAAACAATGGAATTAGTCCAGAGCAAATGCAACCTGGACAAATATATCGGATACCATATTATGATAAAGTAGCAGAATAACTTGAGTCATGGTTTTTCTTGATACAATGCATAAATGACTGATAAAATATAGTAGATAAAAGAAGGAATGATGTCAAAATGTGTAAAAAATGGATTACTATATAAGGGAGAGAATAATCTTGGGTGAAATTACGCATCGTACGAAAACTCGTCCAGTTAAAGTAGGAAATTTAACGGTTGGCGGAAATAACCATGTTCATATTCAAAGTATGACTACAACAAAAACACATGATGTAGAAGCTACCGTTGCGCAAATCAAACGATTAGAAGAAGCAGGTTGTCAAATAATACGTGTTGCTGTTCCAGATGAACGAGCAGCCAATGCGATTCCAGAGATAAAAAAACGTATTAATATCCCCCTTGTTGCAGATATTCACTTTAATTATCGATATGCTTTAAAGGCCATTGAAGGTGGCGTAGATAAAGTACGAATTAATCCAGGAAATATCGGAAAAAGAGATAAAGTGGAAGCTGTTGTAAACGCTGCAAAAGAAAAAGGAATTCCAATACGTATTGGGGTTAACGCCGGTTCCTTGGAAAAACATATATTAGAAAAATATGGCTATCCGACAGCAGATGGAATGGTAGAAAGTGCTTTACACCACATTAAAATTTTAGAAGAGCTTAACTTCCACGACATCATTGTTTCTTTAAAAGCATCAGATGTAAATTTAGCCATTGAAGCATATGAAAAAGCAGCAAAAGCCTTTAATTACCCTCTTCATCTAGGAATTACTGAATCCGGTACACAATTTGCGGGTACGGTAAAAAGTGCGGCTGGTTTAGGTGCAATTTTAAGCAAAGGGATTGGAAATACACTTCGCGTTTCCTTGAGTGCAGATCCTGTAGAAGAAGTTAAAGTTGCACGGGAATTATTAAAATCCTTTGGATTAATCTCAAATGCAGCAACACTTGTTTCTTGCCCAACTTGTGGTCGGATTGAAATTGATTTAATTAGTATAGCAAATGAAGTAGAAGAGTATATTCAAAAAATTAAAGCACCAATTAAAGTTTCTGTTTTAGGATGTGCAGTTAATGGTCCTGGAGAAGCTCGAGAAGCTGATATAGGTATTGCTGGTGCCCGAGGAGAAGGTTTATTATTTAGAAAGGGAAAAATTATTCGTAAAGTCCCTGAAGAAATTATGGTCGAAGAATTGAAAAAGGAAATTGATGCTATAGCCGAAGAATATTATGAAAAGGAAAAAGAAAAAATTTCACAAACAAAAGCATAAATAAAAGGTCAGGCCCTAAAATGGGGACTGACCTTTCACTATTAATAAAAGAAAGGAATTAAAAACAAACTAATTACGACAGACAATGCTCCCAAACCAATTGCCCAATTTCCAAGTCCTGTTGCTCCCCGATTTCTTGCAATAAACCCTAAAACAATACCTGCTGCACCAAAAAGAACCGGTGCACTTGTAACGAAGAGGGATAAAATCGATAACGCTAAAGCAACATAGCCAAAACCTTTTCCAGACTGCTCATTTTTATCAATATCTTCATTCGTTTCTCTTTGTGCAGAAACAGGAGCATAGATTTCAGCTGCGGTTTCTTCGTTGTAATCATCATAATCTTTATAGCCAGTTAAATAATCTCGATAACCATTATTTACATCGTTATCGACATTTTCGGATCGAGTTTGATTATGATTATTTTGATCCATAACTTCCCCTCACTTTCTTTGGGAGCATTCATAGTTTGAACAAAAGACGAAGGAAATACACTGTTAATATTTTGCTTTATATACTGAATTCAACTTTATATAACAATGGAACATATCCCCATTTATGTTAAACTAATTTGTAAATACATCTTTAAAGGAGTAAAAACATGCAAAAACGATTTGGAATAGACATTGACGGGACTGTCACATCCCCAGATGCCCTCGTCCCATTTTTAAACGAAGGATTTAAGTTACAATTAACGTTAGATGATATTACACAATATGATTTAACACCTTTTGTTCCCGTTTCACGAGAAGAATTTAATCAATGGTATATAGAGAATGAAGGGAAAATTTATCAAGCGTCTCCGATTGCCGCCGGTGCAAAAGACGTTTTAAATGAATGGGATAAAAAACATCAAATGTATTTTATTAGTGCTCGAAGTAAACAAAACTTTGAAATAACAAAAACATGGCTTGACCAACATCAAATTCGATATGATGAAATTATATTGTTAGGCTCCCATAATAAGGTTCAAGCAGCAAAAGAGTGGAATATTGATATCTTTTTTGAAGATCGCTACGAAAACGCAGTCGAAATTCATGAACAATGTAAGATTCCCGTTGTTTTGTTCGATACACCTTATAATCGGAAACCTCTTCCGGAAGGTGTTATTCGTGTTCAATCATGGATAGAAGCAAAAAAATGGGTTGATGATTGGTTAAACAATAATTAATTATGACAATAATCATAAATATAGGAGGCTCCATTTTGGAAGCCTCCTATATTGATTAGGTATATTGATTAGGCGTTACACTCATTACAATACCCATAAATTTCAAACTTATGACCAGATATGGAATAACCTTGCAACTCATTTTGCACATGCTCATGTTCCATTGGACATAAATCAATATGTCTTGTTTTGCCACATTGTAAACATATAAAATGATGATGATGATCATCATGGGTACAAGTAAACCGGAAATGTTTCTCACCAGATAATTCTGTTATTTCGATAATTCCAAGTTCTTCAAATAAAGAAAGATTGCGATATATGGTATCAAAACTCATATTGGGATAAGTATCTTTCAACCCCTCTAAGATCTCTTTTGCTGTCATATACTTGTCATGTGCAGCCAAAAAATCAAGCATTTCCATCCTTTTGCCGGTATATTTATATCCATGTTCCTTTAACAATTGAATTGCTTCATCAACTTTCATATTATTTCTCCTCCCAATCACCTTTCATTATATTTGAATTTCTTAGTAAACAAAATGGTTATGATTAGGATGATTGCTAATATACAAACAATCGTTCCACCCGGAGCCAAATCTAAATAAAATGCACTAACTAATCCACCAACAACGGCAACTTCACCAAATATGATTGAAAAAAAAATGGTCTGTTTAAAACTTTTTGACACTCTCATACTAGCAGCAACTGGCAATGTCATAAGTGATGATACAAGCAGTACACCAACTATGCGAATCGATATCGCTATAACTAATGCAACAAGAATGATGAAAATAAAATGAACAGTGCTGCTTCGTATTCCTTGTGCCTTTCCAAATTCTTCATCAAAGGCAAGCAAAAATAGTTCCTTAAATACAAAGAATATCGTTAAAACGACAAGTAAGCCGATAATGAAAATAGAAAATAAGTCTGTACGACCGACTGCACTTACACTCCCAAACAAATAACCAAAAAGATCTTGATTAAATCCGTCAGCAAGAGAAATAAAAATGACCCCTAAACCAATACCAATAGACATAATGATCGGGATTGCTAATTCTTCAAAATGCTTATAAACGGATCTTAATTTTTCTATACTTAATGCCCCAATAACTGAAAACAACATTCCTCCATATAAGGGGCTGATTGTCGATAAAATTGGCGAGTAAGTAGCAGCTAACATCGTCGCTGCAATTCCAGAAAGCGAAATATGACTCAATGCATCTGCAATTAAAGATAATTTCCGCACGACGATAAAAACACCCAGTAACGGTGCAATGATTCCGATTAACATTCCAGTTAAAAAAGAGTTTTGTAAAAATTCATATTGAAATATGTGATGAAACATCAATATTTTTCCTCCATTTGTTCGCCCAATGTTTCAAATTCAGTTTGATAAAACGATTTTATTGTTGTTTGATCGAGATTTTGAAAATCTTGTACAGGACCATGAAAATGCAATGTGCGATTTAGCCAAGCAATATGACTTGCTTTATCAAGGATAGTACCTAAGTCATGGGTAACCATAACTAACGTGATATTTTTTTCCTTGCTCAATCTTTCTAACAGATGAACAAATGTGTCAACACGTTTACGGTCTATACCAACAGTCGGCTCATCCAGTATGATAATATCCGGTTCACCAATGAGTGCCCTAGCGATAAAAACTCGTTGTTGCTGCCCACCGGATAATTCACCTATGTTCCGATGGATTAAATCTTCCATATCAACAGCCTGTAAAACTTCCTGTACCCTCTGTTTAACATCTTTTGGAAAGAAACGAAACATTCCAGTTTTTTTCGTTAATCCGCTGCGAACGACTTCATAAACCGTTGCAGGGAAACCAGAGTTAAAAGCATTGGCTTTTTGTGGGACAAAACCGATTTTTTCCCAGGCCTGATATTTCTCAATAGGAGTACCGTACAACAAAATTTCACCTTTTTGTTTTTTCAATAGTTTTAACATCAACTTGATTAATGTAGATTTTCCTGATCCATTAGGACCGAGAATAGCTAAAAATTCACCTTTATGGATCGTTAAATTAATATTTTTTAATACATCTTCGTTAGCATAACGGTAATAAAGATTTTTAATTTCTATAATTGGTGCCTTATTTTTCATCCTTTCACCCTTCTTTAATACTAAATTCCTCACCTTTTTAGGAATGATTACGATTTAACTAATTAAGTATACAAAAATTACTACGCACTGTAAAGAATGAGATTTAAATTTAACTAATAAATCCTTTAGGAACATTTTATATTGAATATACATAAAGTATGGATGGGGAGGAGATGCCATGAAATTTCTAGAGAAAATCATAAATGCAAAAATTAACGGAATATCAGGGAAAGAATTGCAAAAGTTCGCCTATCAATTCAATATTGAAGTCAGCCTTGAACAAGCAGAACTGGTTTCACAATATTTAAAGGGAAAAAATATAGATATTTTTAATGAAACGGACCGTACCAATGTATTAAAAGAAATTACTAAAATTGCCGGAACGGAAACAGCCAAAAAAGTGAATGAACTTTTTTCTAATTTTATCAATTAAGAAAGAAATTTGCCCTAAATAAAGAAAAGGGCTCCACCACGGCAGCCCTATCATTGTTATTCTGCATTCATTATTTTTTCTAAAACATTTTCATCAAACTTCTTATTTCTTAACATTTCAATTTCATGTTTATATGGTGGCTTTTTATTGTTTTTATCTTCCCCTACATACGGCGTTTCTAATATTTTGGGAACATTCTCTAATTGAGGGTGATGAACGATATAATTCAAGGCTTCAAAACCAATAGTGCCAAATCCAATATTCTCATGTCTATCCTTTTTTGAACCCATCGGATTTTTACTATCATTAATATGAAGAACCTTTATACGATCTATACCAATAATCTTGTCAAATTCATTGAGGACACCGTCAAAATCTTCTTTCACATTATATCCAGCGTCATTGGTATGACATGTATCAAAACATACAGACAATCGTTCATTATTCGTAACCCCTTCAATAATCATCGCTAACTCTTCAAATGTTTTTCCACATTCCGATCCCTTACCGGCCATTGTTTCTAAGGCAATTTGAACATCGGCATCTTGTGAAAGGACTTCATTTAATCCTTCAATAATCTTTTTAATCCCAGCATCTTCACCAGCCCCTACATGAGCTCCTGGATGTAGAACAATTTGTTTTGCACCAATGGCTTCTGTCCGTTCTATTTCCGATTGTAAAAAGTCAACTCCTAAACGAAATGTTCTTGGATTTGTTGTATTGCCGATATTAATGATATAAGGGGCGTGAACAACAATTTCATGAATGCCATTTTCTTCCATATGTGCCCGTCCAGCTTCAATATTTAACTTCTCTATACTTTTTCTACGCGTATTTTGCGGTGCACCAGTATAAATCATAAACGTGGTTGAACCATAAGATACTGCTTCTTCACTTGCTGCTAGGAGCATTTTATCCCCGCTCATTGAAACATGTGATCCAATTTTTAACATTTTTGTTCCCCTCTTCCCATTTTATTTATTTCTTCTTCGCATTAATCTTTTTTGTTTTTCCATTTCAGCTTTCAATTTCTTTTTATATCCAGGTTTTACCTTTTTTGGCTTTTTCACTTTGTGTATAATGGCTGGATCAAGGTCAGGCTTTGTCTTTTTTCTTTTTTTACGGAAATTACGATCTTGTATTTCAATCAGTTCACCATTGACAATGTCCATATTTTTAAATTCAATCCCCATTTTCTCTAATTTTGATACCTTGATTTCATCTTGCTCATCATAAACAATCACCGAAATACCTGTATAGGAAGCACGACCTGTCCTTCCTGAACGATGAATATAAAAACTTAAGTCATTTGGTAATTCATAATTAATAACATGACTAACTCCTTCGATATCAATCCCACGAGAAGCAAGATCAGTTGCAACAATGTACTGATATTCCAAATTCCGGATTTGGTTCATCATTTTTTTTCGTTCGCGAGGCGATAAATCGCCATGGATAATCCCGACTTTCATGCCCCGTGCAATCAACCCATCTGCAACAATATCAGCCATCTTTTTCGTGTTGGTAAACACAATCGCCAAAAAGGGGTTGTATATTTGTAATAAATCCTCAACAATATCCAATTTTTCACGATGACGATATGGAATAAGAACATGCTCAATAGAACTGGCTGTCCGTTTTTTCGGTTCAACCTGCACAAATTCTGGATTTTCCATATATTTTTTTAAAAATGGCTTTAAATTTTCCGGAATCGTCGCCGAAAAAACAAACATCTGTAACTGTTCAGGCATCAACCCCGCTATTTTATCAACATCTTCTAAAAATCCCATATCTAACATTAAATCCGCTTCATCAACAACCATCATTTGAGCGGTATGGACAAAAAGGGCTTGCTCTTTTACTAAATCATAGATTCTACCAGGTGTTCCAATAATAATATGTGGTTGCTGTTTTAACTTTTCAATTGTACGAGCCTTATCCGTTCCGCCAACTAAAAGTTTGGTTGAAATTATCTGATCCTTTTCACAAAATTTCGTAAGTTTCAATACTTCATGATAAATTTGATTGGCTAACTCCCGCGTCGGGGCAGTAATAACGGCTTGGACTTCCCTGTTCTCAGGCTCTATCTTTGTGAGAATCGGTAAAAGAAAGGCATGGGTTTTACCAGTCCCTGTTTGTGATTGTCCTACTACGGAACTATTTTTTAAAGCTTTTGGAATAATTCTCTCTTGTATATCTGTTGGTTCATAAAAACCAATTGATTGTAAACCTTCATATAAAAATGGTTTTAACGGAAACCTTTTAAATTTTGTCTCTTTCATATGTAAACGAACTCCTAACTATTATAAGCCGATATTTTTGTGTAAAATTTTTGCTTCATCTTAGTATTATACAATAAAACAAAAAAATAACTCTACCCATAGTCATCATAATACAAAAGAAATACTTAACGGTTTTTCTGTGATTGCATATTGTGTTAAAAGAAAGAGCTTTGGATCAGAGGAGGAATAGAAATGCCACCAAGGTTTCAACAAAGACCAAGGAATACATTCCCAAGCTTTGGTAACAGACAATATAATCCAAATTATATGGTTCCTCAAAGAATGTATCAACAAAATTTTTATTATCACCCAATGAGACAAGGAAGAGGACCATTTCGCTTTTCTAATCGTTTCCAACAGGTAAATAGAGGCGGTGGATTCCTTTCAAGGTTATTGAATAAAAGGCAACCTCAACCAGTTAATCCATTTCAATTTGGACCCATTACTAGACAAGCAGAAACGGGAGTTGCCTCATGGTTAAACCCTGATTCCATATCAAGATTTTTGGGGCAAACACAGCAAATTTTAAGAACCGGTCAACAAATTGGCGGAATGGTCCAACAGTACGGCCCTTTAGTAAAAAATTTACCTGCATTATGGAAAATTTATCGCGGATTAAATTCAGAGTCAACACCATCTGAAAATGAATCAAACGAAACACAAGAGAAGAATCAAACCAATGACGAGGAAATCTTTAATGATGAATTTTTTAGTGAAGCTTGGGATGAACACCATGTAAACGAAAAAGATAATCGTAAAAAAGATGAGGAAAACAAAAAAAAGCAACAAATAAATCCAAGAAATTTAAAAGAAAAAAAATCGATTCCAAAAATCTATATCTGACGAAAATGGGTCACAAAATTACTCCTAACTTAGGGAGTTTTCTTTTTTATTATTTAACAAATAGTTGTAACACTTAATTTTATGCATTTGTCATTTTTCACAACATGGACTTTATCAACTGGAACGCTTTTTCAGATACTCTTTGTCAGAAGGTGTGTACTTCGATATAATAAAGATAGTCTGACAAAAACTAGGAGGAGAACAAATGGAGGTTATCAAAATATCCCCCCGTGGTTACTGTTACGGTGTAGTTGATGCGATGGTCATTGCACGGAATGCCGCTTTAGATAAAAATTTACCTCGTCCAATTTACATACTCGGTATGCTTGTTCATAATTCTAATGTAACCGAAGCATTTGAAGAGGAAGGAATCATCACATTAGATGGTAAAAATAGAAAAGAAATATTAGAAAAGGTTGATAAAGGAACTGTTATTTTTACTGCTCATGGTGTTTCACCAGAAGTCCGTGAATTAGCAAAACAAAAAGGGCTTGTTACCCTGGATGCGACTTGCCCGGATGTAACAAGAACTCATCAATTAGTTAAGGATAAAACCAAGGCAGGATACGATGTTATTTATATAGGTAAAAAGGGACATCCAGAACCAGAGGGAGCCGTTGGTGTTGCCCCACACGCTGTCCACTTAGTCCAGACAATAGAAGATGTAGAACAATTATCAATTGATAATGATAAAATCATTATCACGAACCAAACAACCATGAGTCAATGGGATGTTAAAGATATTATGGACTTTTGTCTTAAAAAATATCCGCAAGCGGAATTGCATAATGAAATCTGTCTAGCAACCCAACAAAGACAAGAAGCAGTTGCCAAACAAGCAGGTGAAGCAGATGTATTAATTGTGGTTGGCGATCCAAAAAGTAATAATTCAAACCGCTTAGCACAAGTGTCGGAAGAAATTGCAGGTACAAAAGCTTATCGAGTTGCAGACGTGACAGAAATAGAAATTGCTTGGATTAAGGATGCCAAAAAAGTAGCTGTGACAGCAGGTGCTTCCACACCAACTCCAATTACCAAGGAAGTAATTCAATTTCTTGAACAATTTGATCCAAAAGATGAGAAAACTTGGGTACGTGAACGAAAAGTTCCATTATCAAAAATACTACCGAAGGTAAAAAAGAAAGCATTGTAAACAAAGATGCAACCGAATTGCACGGTTGCATCTTAATTATAGAAAATAAAACGGATCTGTATTCATTTTAGAAGGAATAATATTGACATCATATTGGTTTTCTTGACACATTGTTGTCAGCTTTTTAGCTACCCCTTTTTTCATTACTTTTTCAACATTATGTCCAGGATCAATAATATTTAACCCATCTAATTTTGCATCAATTGCTGTATGATAGTACACATCCCCTGTAATAAATACATCGGCCCCTTTACGAAGAGCAGTTGTATAATATTTTCCACCGTCGCCACCTAATATCGCTACTTTTTTCACTTTATCTTGTAAATTCCCAGTAATCCGAACTCCCGTCACATCAAGTTGTTTTTTTACATAAGAAGCAAATTGTTCAAGCGTCATTTCTTGTTCAAGATAACCGATTCGACCTAAACCGTAAGTTTTTCCTTTCAAATCAAGAGGGTAAATATCATAGGCCGGTTCTTCGTATGGATGTGCCTTTAACATCGCTTTTATTAATTTCTTTTCGAGGGTTGCAGGAAAAATGGTTTCTATTCTTTCTTCAGGTACTGATTCTAACTCACCGATTTTGCCAATATGGGGATTGGTGTTTTCTCCTGGTAGAAATCTCCCTATGCCTTCATTTGAATAAGAACAGTGACTATAGTTGCCAATATGACCTGCTCCATTATCGCCTAACACTTTTCGTATTTTCTCTGCATCTTCCATAGGCGCATAAACAACTAATTTTTTTAACGGTTCTTCATACGTAGGAACTAAAACCTCGGTATTGATTACACCGAGAGCATCAGCTAATAAATCGTTAACCCCACCGTTTGCCACGTCCAAGTTCGTATGGGCAGCATAGACGGCGATATCATGTTTAATTAATTTTGCTATTATTTTCCCATAAGAATCTTCGAACCGTATTGTTTTTAAAGGTTTGAAAATCAAGGGATGGTGAGCTATGATTAGTTGCACATCATTTGCAATCGCTTCATCTACAACTTCTTCTGTCACATCAAGAGCGATTAATAGATTTTTTACTTTTTGATTCAAAGAACCGATTAAAAGCCCAATTTTGTCACCTTCCATTGCTAAATGTTTCGGGGCAAACTGTTCAAACAATTGAATGATTTCATGACCGTTCGGTTGTTTCATCATCGATCTCCTCCTTATACCAATCAATAAACGTTTTCAACTGTTGTTTTTTCTGTTGGATTTGTTCGTTTTCTACAGCTTGATTTAATTGTTCAAGAATTCGAGTCCACTCTTTATATTCCCGTTGCCATTTTATTAAAAAAGGTCGTGATTTTTCTTTCAATAAAAATGGACCAAATAATATTTCCTTATCTAATTTATCAAGTTCATATGGTTTATAACGATCTCCTTTTTCTGCTACTAAAATTTCGTATATATGACCCTCTTCTTCTAATATACTTTCGGCAACTAATTCCCAATTTTGTTCAATTAACCAACGTCGTATTACGTTTGCTGAAATATTTGGTTGTAAAATTAACCGATTAACATTCACTAACTTTTCTTTATCTTTTTCTAATATGGAAGTAATAAGGGAGCCACCCATTCCACAAATGGTTACACAATCGACTTGGTCATTCTCAGTTATGATTGATAAACCATCTCCTTTTCGTACTTCAATAACTTCAGACAGATTCGATTCATTTACACTCTTCTTTGCCGAAGTAAATGGTCCATCCGCTATTTCACCTGCTATAGCTCCTTTAATAAGATCGTGTTGATAAGCATAAATGGGTAAATACGCATGATCGGAACCTATATCAGCTAACATACTCCCATTCGGAATATATTCAGCGACGGTTTCTAAGCGTTTAGATAGTTGTATCATATGTAAAATCACCATTCTTTCTAAGTTGTAAAAATCTATTCTACTTTAACATTTCTATTATATAAACTTACAGGAATTGGTAAAGAAATTCAAACATGAAAAAGGCTGCCTAAGCGTGGCAACCTTCTGCGTTTTATGTAATTATTCTAATGACAAAACCCATTCTACCATTTCATCTAACTTTTCTTCAGGAACTAAATTTCCAGGCATCGGACCGGAACCATTTACTAACACATTTTTTACTTCTTCTGCACTTAATCTTTTATCAACATTTTTTAGTTCTGGGCCAGACACACCTTCATAGTTTTCTCCATGACAACTGATACAACCCGCTTGACTATATATTTCTTCAGGAGTTGCTTCTGACAATGCTGAATCGCTATCTTTTTCACCTTCTGCCTCTTCATTTCCTGAATAAAGTCCGATTAATGATAATGCAACAATTAGACCGACACCAAAAACCATAATTAAGATATAAGGAAATAATGCATTTCTTTTCATTTCCCACTCTCCCTTTATGAGAATACTAAAAATAAAAAGTATTTACAAACTATTCTTATTTTACTTGAAATAGACAAGAAGTTAAAGTGTTATGTATGTTTTACCCAAACATTTCACAATTCTGTCAAAATGTTTTCTGTATTAGAAAACGAGGATGAATAGAACAATCCTCGTTTTACATTATCGTTGCATCATCAGCAACCAATTTGTCTTGCAATCACCATCCGTTGAACTTCAGATGTTCCTTCACCGATTTCTAACAATTTCGCATCGCGCATATAACGTTCTACCTCATATTCACGCATGTATCCATAGCCACCATGAATTTGAACGGCTTGACTAGTAATCTCCATACAAACTTCTGAGGCGTATAATTTACACATTGCTGCTTCTTTCGTAAATGGTCTTCCTTGATCTTTCAACCATGCAGCCTTATAGACCATATTTCTTGCTAATTCTATTTTTAAAGCCATATCCGCTAATTTAAATTGAATGGCTTGAAAATGTGATAATGATTTGCCAAACTGTTTTCGTTCTTTAGCATATTTTAAAGCTTTCTCATAGGCAGCTTGAGCAATACCAACAGCCATTGCGCCAATCCCAATTCTTCCTCCATCTAAAGTAATTAAAAATTGTTTAAAGCCTTGTCCACGTTTACCAAGTAAATTTTCCTTCGGAACTTTTACATTCTCTAAAATTAATTCAGTCGTATTTGAGGCATTTAACCCCATTTTCTCGTAATTATCTCGAATCGTAAATCCCTCTGCATCTGTTGGTACAATGATGGCGCTAATTTCCTTTTCTGATCCATTTTTATCCGTGATCGCGGTGAGTGCTAAGAATTTTGCATAACTTGCATTTGTAATAAAACATTTATTCCCATTAATAACATAAAAATCCCCCATTGAAGTTGCTGTTGTTCTAGTTCCACCAGCATCTGAACCAGCTTCCGGTTCGGTAAGTCCAAAGGCACCTAATGACTCACCTGTACATAACGGAGTTAAGTACTTTTCTTTTTGTTCTTCTGTACCAAATAAATATATAGGAGCTGCTCCTAATGATATATGAGCAGAATATGTAATTCCAGTGGATGCACATGCTTTACTCAATTCTTCTACGACTATAGCAAAGCTAATCGTGTCACTACCTGCACCTCCATATTTCTCTGGAAATGGTAGTCCCAGCATACCTAATTCAGCCAGTTGTTGAAATATTTCTTTCGGAAACGCTTTCGTCTGATCCCGTTCAATGGCTCCTTTAGCTACGACCTCCTCTGCAAATTCACGAATCGTTTTTTGAATTAATTGTTGTTCACTTGTCAAATCCCAATTCACTGTTATATCCCCCTTGTCTTCTGTCAATTTTTAAAAGTGTTGCTACTATTGATTTTAGAATATTTTAAATGTATAATCAATTTATAAAATAGTTCAAATGAAATTTGCAAATTCAGTTTCATTTATTTAAAATAGATTATGAAAGCGATTAAATGGATTTCCAAGTTAACTACTTCGTAATTTTAGACATAAAAAAAGGCTTGTCATCAAATGACAAACCTTGGAAAAGTTATTCTAAGAAGTCTTTTAAACGTTTACTACGACTTGGATGTCTTAATTTTCTTAGCGCTTTTGCTTCAATTTGACGGATACGTTCACGTGTTACACCGAAGACTTTACCAACTTCTTCAAGGGTACGTGTGCGCCCGTCGTCCAAACCAAAACGTAAACGTAGAACATTTTCTTCACGGTCTGTTAATGTATCAAGAACATCTTCAAGTTGTTCTTTAAGCATTTCATAAGCCGCATGATCTGCAGGTGAGGTAGCCTCATGATCTTCAATAAAATCACCTAGATGAGAATCGTCTTCTTCACCTATAGGTGTTTCTAGTGAAACAGGCTCTTGAGCAATTTTTAATATTTCACGAACTTTTTCTGGCGTTAAATCCATTTCTTCAGCAATTTCTTCTGGTGTTGGTTCACGACCTAAATCTTGAAGCAATTGACGCTGTACCCTTACTAATTTATTAATGGTTTCTACCATATGAACTGGAATACGAATTGTTCTTGCTTGGTCAGCAATTGCTCTTGTAATTGCTTGCCGAATCCACCATGTGGCATAAGTACTAAATTTGAAGCCTTTTTTATAATCAAACTTTTCAACAGCTTTAATTAATCCCATATTACCTTCTTGTATTAAATCTAAAAATAGCATGCCACGACCGACATATCTTTTCGCTATGGAAACGACAAGTCTTAAATTGGCTTCAGCAAGTCTTCTTTTGGCTTCTTCGTCTCCTTGTGCAATACGTTCAGCTAGCGCAATCTCTTCCTCAGGAGTAAGAAGATCAACACGGCCGATTTCCTTTAAATACATTCGGACCGGGTCATTAATTTTCACTCCTGGTGGAACACTTAAATCATTTAAATCAAATTCTTCTTCACTGTCGTCATCAATATCAACATCATCAGAATCTGAATCTTTCATTTCTTGTTCAACCAACTGAATTCCTTGTTCTGTTAATTGATCGTAAAATTCATCCATTTGATCGGCATCGACGTCAAATTTGCTCAATTTTTCTGCAATGGTATCATATGAAAGTACACCTTTTTGTTTTCCTAAAGCCGTAATTTGTTCTTTAGCTTGTTCTAATGATAATTCTGTATCAATCTCTTTGGAACGTGCTGACTTTTCAGCCATTGGTTCCCCTCCTTCCAACAATTAAAGCGACTTTTTTAAAGCGATAATTTCTTTTAGTATTTCAGCAGCTTTTATAAAATCTTTTTCTCGCTCTGCCTTTTTACCTTCTTCGATTTTTTTTTCTATTTTTAATTTATAATGATAATTAGAAATTTGTTTAATATAATCTTTAAATTCCTTATCAGAAATTTCTTCAGATATTGTCATCATTCCAATTTCAGCTACAATATTCTTTAAGTGTTGATCCTGAATAAAATTTAAAAAATTGCTTAAATCTGGTGCATTTCCGTCTTCATAAAATGCATAAAGATAAGTAACGATCGCCTGGTGTTCATCAATATGAAACGGTACTTGTTTTAGTGCATCTTGAACTTTCATAGCAAAAGATGCATTTCTTAACATATGGGCTATTAACAACCTCTCAGCGTTATAATATGCAGGGGGTAATTTTTTATCCTGCTTAATTAACGACAGTTTTTGCTGTTTTACAGCATTATCCTTTGTTGTTTCCCTTCGTATTGAATAGAAAATTTTTCGCTGTTGCTGTTTTAAAGCATCTAAAGAAAGGGAAAATTCTTCTGCTAGTTGCCGTAAGTATATATCACGTTCAACTGCATTGTCTAACTTACTAATTTCTTCAAGTACTTTTTCGATATAAGCCAGTCGATCTCCTTCATTGTCAAGATTTTTTCCTATTCGGAAAAACCTCATTTTAAAGGACATAAAAGGAATGCTTCCACCAATGACTACATTTTTGAAAAGCTCTGCACCATTCTTAATAATGTATTCATCAGGATCCTTGCCATCAGGAATGATTGCTACTCGGACTACACAACCTGCATTTGAAAGCATTTCACCTGCTTTTAAAGTTGCGTTTTGTCCGGCCATATCTGCATCGAAACAAAGAATGACTTGATCCGTATTTCTCTTTATTAAATGAATATGTTCCTCAGTTAGAGCCGTCCCCATTGTGCCAATTCCATTTTCAATTCCAGCACTGAAAGCGGCAATACAATCAGCAAATCCTTCAAAAAGCACAACTGATTGTTTTTTACGTATGGCTACCCGAGCATTATGAAAGTTAAACAAAGTTTGACTTTTTTGGAATATTGGAGTTTCAGGACTATTTAAATATTTAGGTTGACCATTCCCTAACACTCGTCCTGAAAATGCAACCGTATTCCCTTTATAATCAGAAATAGGAAAAATAATACGACCGCGAAACCGGTCAAAATACGTATTGTTTTTTTCACCACGAATAATAAGGCCAGCCTTTTCAAGAATGTCTTCATCAAAACCTTTTGCCTTTAAAAACTTCAAGCTTGTATCCCATTCATCTAAACAATAACCGATTTGAAAATAATCGATTATTTCCCTCGTAAAATTCCGTTGTTGTAAGTATTCTAGTGCTTCCTGACCTTTATTCGTATTCACTAATATATGATGGTAAAACTGTCTCAAAAGCTCGTGTGCTCTCATCATCTTCTCAGTTTCCGTTGGTAAACGCATATGACTGCTAGTTGTTTTTAATTCCAACGGTATATTTGCTTTTTCAGCAAGCCGAATAGCAGCTTCTTGAAAAGATATTCCTTCAATATCCATTAAAAATGAGAAAACATTGCCTCCTGCATGACAACCAAAACAATGAAAGATTTGCTTTTCTGGAGAAACGGAAAAAGAAGGCGTATTCTCACTATGGAATGGGCAAATCCCAAAATAATTACGTCCTTGTTTTTTCAGCTGAACATATTCACTAATAATATCTACGATGTCAACGGACTTTCGAATCTCATTAATAATTTCCTCAGGAATACGTTCTGCCATGAGAACATCTCCATCCATATAAATATATATTCTATTTTCAAAAGAGAAATCCTTCAAATTTCGACAAAAAATTTGACGGTGTGATAGTAAGTTATGTAGTTTTATGTGATTGCATATTACTTATTCTACATCACTCCACAAATTCCTTCTTTTAAAGACATTTTTCACATATAAAAAGAATACTTTGTCGAATATATTTTTTTACTTGACTTTCTACACTAAATAGTCTATTCTATATTGCTTTAATCTAAACCTCTTTTTAGACAATTTTTCATACAATTTTTTATTATAGTATATTTTGAAGAAATTTTCCACAAAAAAATATGCGAACAAGAAAAAGGGTTGTCTATAAATAAACAACCTTTTTCTTAAGCCTATAAAATTCATTTACGATAAAATTTTAATTTTTCATTAATAGTTCAATGATTACATTTGCCGTTTCTTCAACAGCTTTATTCGTAACATCGACAACATGACAACCAATCTTTTCGACGATTTTTTCAAAATAGGCAAGTTCTTTTTTTATGCGTTCCAGATTGGCATAATATGCTGTTTCATCAAGTCCAAGTGACAATAACCTTTCCTTACGTATATGCGCTA
Source organism: Pallidibacillus thermolactis (assembly GCF_025660415.1). Taxonomy (NCBI): domain Bacteria; kingdom Bacillati; phylum Bacillota; class Bacilli; order Caryophanales; family Bacillaceae; genus Pallidibacillus; species Pallidibacillus thermolactis. The sequence continues at coordinate 153,776 of NZ_JAOUSE010000001.1, read as the reverse complement.
ATTTATCAGGGCTTATCTTTAATCCGATGCATTTTTTTGGGTCAATCTTTTCAAGTTCTTCTGGTGGATCGACTTCCGGTACGATTGGTACATTAGCAACTTTATATCGTTTTAAGGCTAAGAATTGGGATAATGGAGTTTTTGATGTACGTGATACACCGAGTAGTACGATATCTGCCTTTAAAATTCCATTTGGATCTTTACCATCATCATATTTAACCGCAAATTCGATCGCTTCAATTTTTTTGAAATAATCTTCATCCAGTCTTCGTACTAACCCCGGTTCATTCTTTGGTTCGACACCTGATATTTCTTGGAACTTATCTAACAAAGGACCAAGCACATCAAAGGCAAAAATATTCTCTGCCGCAGCTTTTTCAGCTAAATAGCGACGCATTTCTGGTTTAACTAATGTAAAAACAATAATTCCTTGATTTACTTTTGCAAGTGTTATAACTTCATCAATTGTACTTGTATCTTCCACAAAGGGAACTCTTCTCATATCAGCTTTGGAACCGTTAAATTGACTCATTGCTGCCTTCGTGACTAATTCAACCGTTTCCCCTACTGAATCGCTGACGATATATATCGGTGGTCTTGCCATGTGTTTGGTCATCTCCTTGTTCAATCTTTTTTAAATAGGGTGACAAACGCTTTGGTAATATTCGATTTAGTTACTCTCCCGATTACCTCTAGTCCTTCTTCCTTTTCTTTAACAATTGGGATCGAATCAATTTGTTTTTCAATTAGTTTTTCAGCAACATCAATTAATAAATCATCACTTTTACAAGTTGTAATATTCGGCATACGAGTCATAATAATATGTACAGGAACTGAATTCAATTCTTGTTTACCGATGCTAGCTCGTAAACAGTCTTTTCTGGAAAGGACACCCACTAATAGACTTTTATCATCTACAACAAATAAAGTCCCCACATCTTCTAAAAACATGGTAACAATGGCATCATAAATTGAAACATTTTCATTGACAACGACGGGTATGGATTTATACTCATTAACTTTTATTTTATTAACACTTTCCGATAGTAATTGGGTACTGCTTTTTCCTGTATAAAAATAACCGACACGTGGTCTTGCATCTAAGAATCCGGCCATTGTTAATATAGCTAAATCTGGTCTTAAAGTTGCCCGTGTTAAATTTAATCGATCAGCAATTTTCTCACCTGTAATCGGACCACTTTCTTTCACTATTTCAATAATCTTTTCTTGACGATCACTAAGTTCTATCGTTCTCACCACCTACAACAGAATAATAATATATAACATATATAATAATATTATATACTATTTTCTGTCGAACGAAAGATTATGTTCCTTCAACTCATTCTTTTTTAGAAAAATTTCAAATTACAAATTCATTTTTTCAGTTTGTCTAATTGTTGTAAAAACCTCTTGGTCTTTAAATATATACCGGAATATTCATCATAATAAGCAGATATACATAGGTCCAATTCTTTCTTTGTTTTATCTTTCACATTTATGGACCCAAGTCGATTTAAATCAAAATAATAAAATAACCGTAAAAGTTTGAGGGTAACTTGTTGAACTTTTAACGAAAAACGATCATGGTGAGAACATCGTTCACAAAGAATTCCACCTTCTTTAATAGAAAAAACAAAAGGGCCATGATTACTTCCACAAATGGCACAATGATCTAATGAAGGATGAAACCCTAAAACTGTTAACATTTTTATTTCAAATATATTTTTTAAAATATCTGGATCATGCCCTTCTTCAATGGCTTTCATTGTTTGGTAAAGTAATTCGAACAAGAATGGATTGTGATTTCTATCCTCTGTTCCTTTATCAAGTAGCTCAGCAATGTAAGCTGTGTATGAAGTTAAGAAAAGGTCTTCTTTAATTCCCCTGAACGTGTCAATCACTTCACCCTGTTGGATCGTCGCCAGTCCAGAATTGCCTATCATACAAATAAAATGTCCATAAGTAAAAGGCTGTGACACAGAGGCAAGCCGACTTTTCGGTTTTTTTGCCCCTCTTGCCACAGCACCGAATTTTCCTAAGTCCCTCGAAAAAATCGTGATAATTTTATTCGACTCTCCATAATCGATCGATCGTAAAACAATCCCTTCGATTTTTTTCATCAAAGAAGGTCACCTACTATTTCTATCTTAAGGTTTTAAGTTACGTTACAGGAAGATCTGTATCTGCTAGTTCGATTTCATCATCCGGTGTTGCTTCCATTTCCTTTTCTAATTCTTTATAAAGAAGGTACGTATCAATATCTCCTGTTTGGGTAAAAACCTTCCAAGTAAAATTTAACATGGAAATCTCCACCTTTCAAATTTTTAAACTAGCCTTTACCTAAACCTAATATTATTTTTTCCGAAGTCTAAAAAAACATGAAATGAAGATTTTAACAATTTTAGGTGACAACCTAATATTTAATATCATCCATTAATATTCATCTTCACGATAGCCGAATTCCCTTAATAGAGTAGCTTTATCACGCCAATCTTTCTGAACTTTTACCCATAACTCTAAAAATACTTTGGAGCCTAGTAGATTTTCAATATCCATTCGTGCTCGCTTACCAATCTCTTTTAACATTGCACCTTGTTTACCAATCACAATTCCTTTTTGCGAATTCCGTTCAACAATAATAGCCGCCATAATATGAATTGTACCGTTGTCTCTTTTTTCAATCTTTTCAATGATGACAGCAACAGAATGTGGTACTTCTTCTCTAGTTAAGTGTAATACTTTTTCCCGAATGAGTTCTGCAATAATAAAACGCTCTGGATGATCGGTTACTTGATCATTTGGATAGTACTGCGGGCCTTCAGGCATATAATTTTTAATCACATCGATTAGTCGTTCTACATTATTTCCTTGGAGAGCTGAAATTGGAATAATTTCTGCAAAATCGTATTTATCCTTATATTGAGCAATAACTTCGATTAATTGATCAGGATGAATTAAATCAATTTTATTAATGACAAGAAATACTTTTGTATGAACATCCTTTAATTTTTCTAATATATATTGTTCTCCACGCCCAAATTCTTCAGTTGCGTTTACCATAAATAAAATTAAATCAACTTCATTTAATGTGTTTGTTGCGACTTTTACCATAAAATCGCCTAAACGATGTTTTGGTTTATGAATTCCGGGAGTATCAATAAAAATTAGTTGTGCATCGTCCGTTGTTAGTACGCCCTGGATCGTATTCCGTGTTGTTTGTGCCTTATCGCTCATGATCGCAATTTTTTGACCAATGACATGATTTAAAAAGGTGGATTTCCCTACATTCGGTCTGCCAATGATTGTTATGAATCCTGATTTAAAGTGTTTTTCATTATTTTTCATGCATATCCTCCGCTCTAAATGCACCTGGTAGTAATTCACCAACTGTCGTTTCTAATATATTTCCATCTAAATTAGACAATATCACTTTCATATCTGCAGGAAAAAATTCGGTCATAACTTGACGACATGCACCACACGGAGGAACTGGGCGTTCTGTATCAGCTACTACCGCAATCATAGCAAAATCTTTTTTTCCTTCTGAAACCGCTTTAAATATCGCAGTCCGTTCTGCGCAATTGGCTAGCCCATAAGAAGCATTTTCAATATTAGAACCTCTATAAACTTGCCCGTCTTCGGTAAGAAGAGCTGCACCTACAGCAAAGTTAGAATATGGTACATAGGCATTTGTTCGTGCTACTTTTGCTTCTTCAATAAGTTGGTTCTTATTCATCTTGTTCATCCCTTCTTACACTTAATTTTATTTTACAATATAAATTCGAGTTTGTTAATATTAATTTTCTAAAAATTCCATATATTATAACAAATTAACCTATCATCATGAAAGTATTTTCGGAAGAAAAATCATGAACCCAATGATTATTGTACATATTGCAAAAATGAAACATGCCGCAGCAGAAATATCCTTTGCTTGCTTTGCAAGCGGATGGAAATCCTCTGTATACAAATCAACTAACCGTTCAATAGCTGTATTAAACAATTCAGCAGTAATCATCAATCCGATGACCAAAATGAGTATCATCCACTCAAATTTATGAAGGTTAAATAATAATCCAAATATCAACACAACAATTGTCATGAATAAATGAAATCTTAAATTTCTCTCCTGTTTAAAGGCTAAAATGATACCTTCAAGTGCATATTTAAAGGATAATAAATATTGTTTCATTTCTAACAAACCTTTATCGCGATAAACCAAATTGTGTTAAAATCTTTTCTTGTTTTGTAAACATTTCTTTTTCTTCTTCTTTCGTCCCATGATCATAACCTAATAAATGAAGGAAACCATGCACAGCAAGAAATCCTAGCTCACGCATGAAAGAATGCCCATATTCCATTGCCTGTTCTTTAGCCTTCGGAATTGAAATAATAATATCCCCTAAAATCCGAGGCATGGAAGGTGCCCCTATAATTTCGATCTCCTCTTCTACTGATTCTTCTAATGCAAAAGAGATAACATCTGTTGGACGATCAACCCCACGATACTCTTTATTAATTTGATGAATTTTTTCATTCGTTACAAAAGTTAAGGATAACTCACTTTCCTCGGTAATATTTTCCATTTCAGCAGCTAGTGTCAACAATTCTAATATTTGTTGAATTTGATTTTCTGATAACTCTCCGGTTTCATCGTTGTATTCTATTTCTAACACGTTAATCACCTTTCTTTTTCATTTCCGGATACTCAATACGATTATGGAAAATTCCATGTAATGTTTCACAAATGGTTTGTTCAATAATTTTAAGTTCCTTTAATGTCAGATCTGATTCACTAAACTGATCATCATTCAATTTATCTTTTATTATATTTTTCACAAGCTCCTCAATTTTTTCCTTGTCTGGATTTTTCATAGAACGAACGGCTGCTTCAACACTATCGGCTATACTGATGATCGCCGTTTCTTTTGTTTGTGGTTTTGGTCCAGGATAACGAAATTCTTCTTCACTTACTTCTTTACCATTTTCTTTTGCTTTATGATAAAAGAATTTTAATAAACTCGTACCATGGTGTTGCAAAGCTACGTCTACAATCTCTTTTGGCATATGATTTTTTCGTAAAATTTCTGCACCATCGTGGGCATGAGCAATAATAATATCCCTACTTGTTTCAGGTGGCAGATGGTCATGAGGATTACCTGCATTCATTTGGTTTTCAATGAAGAAATTTGGTCTTCTCGTTTTACCAATATCATGATAATAGCAGGCCACTCTTGCCAACAATCCATTTGCCCCAATCGCTTCACAAGCACTATCCGCCAGATTGGCTACCATTACACTATGATGGTACGTTCCAGGAGCTTCAGTTAAAATCTTTTTAAGTAACGGATGATTTGGATTAGATAATTCGATTAACTTCATCGTCGATAAAATACTAAAACCAGCTTCTAAAAATGGCAAAAAGCCGATGGTTAAGACAGCTGATCCAATTCCAGAAAACAATCCCATTGAGGCATAAATGACATATTGCGTCATTGAAAATTTCGTATTTGGGATAAATAATAAAGCAATAACTACGAAAATATTGATGGCAGAAACGAATAGTCCAGCTTGAAAAATTTTGGAACGCTGATTTTGATTCGATAAAAAGGCAATTCCTGCTAACCCGCTAAATAGAATATAAATCGCAATCGTTAAATGAAATGATCCCGATGATTGTCCATTAAAGATAATTGCACTGGCAGCAGCTAAAATAATTGTACCGATAATTCCTAGTCGCTCATTGAGCAATATTTTCAACAACATAGCACACAGGGCAGCTGGAAATACATAACTTATGTCATATTGTTGAATAGGTACAGCACTAATTCCTTTCATGATTACAATAGAAACAAGTAATATCACACTAAAGATAAGCAATTCTTTATTCACGGATTCATTTTTACGATTCCCATTATAGTAAGAATAAATGATTCCAATCAAAGCAAATACAAAAATAAATAATCCGATAAATGGCATGTATGGGAACTCAGTATTCACTAATCCGATTAGTTCTAACTGGTCCCAGATTTTTTGGTTCACTAACTGCCCTTCTTCTACAATAATTTGTCCTTGCAGTATGTACACTGGATCTACATTTTCTTCCGCTTGTTTTCTAAGTTCTTCAGTTGCTTCAGGATCATAAAAATAGTTTTGTACAATGGCATAACGAGCCAATTCTATCGTGGCATTCTTCAACGTTTCTGGAATGGAAACGAATCGTAATTCTTCCTCGACCTTCTTTCTTGCATTTTCAACCTCAGAAGATGAAATTTCATGACTCATAACATTATTTATTGCTGTAACTGCCGCATCCCTGGCAGTAACTAAATCTGGTTTACTATTGTTCACTAAGGCTTCAAGCGTATTATTAGATAAATCATTAACCACACTTTTTGTCAATTTCTCTTTTAACCAATTTACTTTTTCTTTTAAAGTAGGGTTATCAACAGCAAGTTCATCTTCTGAATTTTCAGCTTCGGCCCGTATACTCAGTTCCGTTAGTTCATCTTGTAGTTCAATTGCTGAATCATAAATTGAATTAATTAAATCAATACGATTTTGTCCAATTTCAGGTTTCAGAACATATTTAGCTTGGACTTGATTGGCAGCTTCTTGGCGAGCCCTTTCTGTAGCATGTACATCTTCAATTGTAAATGGAGAACGAATCGTTTCTTTTGCAGGCTCAAACTTCGTAACATCGAGAACAATTGGTTTAACATTATTGTACATTGAAGCAAAAAGTACTAAACCAATAATAATAAAAATAATCCAATATGCAAATCGTTTATTTAAAAATTGTAATGTTTTAAGTAAGATCCTTTCATTTTTATCTTTTCTTCTTTTCATAACAATCCCACCTTTTATGTTTTGGGGATAAGTTCGTTTTTCTTTACAATACAATCATTGCATGGAGCTTATGTATTGTAAATAACTTAACAAATGATTTGGCAAATAGCTGGACTTTAAGAAAACATTGTTCTCCTCATACTTTATGTTCAATTTTATCAATTCTTATTACATTTTTCATCATTTAATGGAAAAAATAAGCAGTTATCATTATTATTATACAATTTTTAGCCAATAAAAAACCCACCAAACGGTGAGTTATTACGGATCCTCGTTAATTTTCTTCATTAGGTACATGTTCATCAAATGCTTTAATGATTCTCGCTACAAGTGGGTGTCGCACAACATCGGTTTCCTGTAAATAACAAACCCCGATTCCTGGTACATTTTTCAAAATTCGTTGTACCGATGATAATCCCGATTGAACTCCTTCTGGTAAATCAATTTGGGTGAGATCGCCTGTAATAACCATTTTTGAACCAAAACCTAACCGGGTTAAAAACATTTTCATTTGCGCATGGGTCGTATTTTGCGCTTCATCCAAAATGACAAAGGCATCATCAAGTGTACGACCTCGCATGTAGGCTAACGGTGCAATTTCAATAACCCCTCGCTCAATTAAGCGTTCTGTATGTTCATTTCCTAAAACATCATGTAAAGCATCATATAAAGGGCGTAAATACGGGTCCACTTTCTCCTTTAGATCTCCTGGAAGAAACCCTAAGCTTTCTCCTGCCTCCACTGCTGGTCTAGTTAAAATAATCCGCTTAACCAAATTACTTTTTAAAGCATGGACGGCTAGTACAACGGCAAGATAAGTCTTTCCCGTCCCTGCCGGTCCGATCCCAAAAACTAAATCATATTTTTTTATTGCTTGAACATAATCCCTTTGACCAAGGGTTTTTACTCGAATTGGTTTTCCTTTCGCATTTTTAGTAATTTCTTCTTTGTATAAATCAGAAAAATATTCAATTGTACCTTTTTTTCCCATTTGTAAGGCGAGCGAAACATCCCGAGGACTAATTGTAATCCCTTTTTGAACCATTGCATGCAACGAACGGATTACTTCTTCAGCAAAACTTACATTTTGTTCCTCACCTGTAATCCTTATACTTTCACCCCGTGTTGTAATGGAAACGTCTAATTCATTTTCAATCATTTTCAAATGACTATCGCCTGTTCCAAATAGGCTCATTGGGTTATCTAAATGGGTTAGGTGAAATTCTCGTGTATTCAAAAATGACAACACTCCTAATCTTCTTGTTCTTCTTGAATGATTGGTGCTTCTTTTGCAATATTTTCTATTACATCGTAACTTATTAATAACTTTAATTTACCATTCTCTTCCTTTTCATGCAAAATTTTTTCATCTAAAATCTTAGCTTCTTCCGGAACTGTTTTTTGCAAGTCTTTTTTTGCAATTTCCAGCGCTAATTTTCTTGCCTCTTCTTTCTTATAGCTTTTTGTATGAATTTCCACTTCTTTTACAGTTTTACTTGTGATCGCAACCGGTAAAGTCCATTTAAAAAATTTTAGTTCTTTTTTATTTTGCTCCACTTTTTCATGTTTATATTTTGTCGTTGAAAACCCCCAAATTGGTATGGAAAAATTTCCAAAGTCTAAAGTCATTTGTTTCCATTCTTCCCCTGTTAATAATTCAAATTCTGTTGTCAAATCAACTTCAACTTCCGTTGTATACCATGTTTTACCTAATATTTTACCCTTTGCTGACACTTTTTGTTTATCATCTTCACGTCCAATTAAGCCTGAAACTAATAATTGCCCTGGTTTTACAAAGTCGTTAATCGTAACGACTGGTTCACCTTTTTCTACAAAATAATCAACGATCACTGCTTCTTTTTTTGCTACTAAATGTCTAGGAGAAGTTTTTTCTACTTCTTCAGGTTGCTCTTTTTCAACCACTTGAAAATGATAGCTCGTCCCATTTAATTCCACACCAATCCATGTCACATCTTCATTCATTGCCGTCAATTTTCTTTGGATTCCCTCTGGGTCATCAACTAAAAATTGAAAGCCACCAACTTTAACGCCCATCTGTTTTAATTGGTTCATCATTTTATATTCTAATTCTGGAGATGCCCCTTTTATTTCTATTTTCCATATCATATTTGACAATAAGGTAATGATGATAAACGCCACTAATGCACCAATAAATAACCCTGTATTCCTTCTTAGTCGCTTTAACCAATAAGGAAATCCTCCCCGTTTGATAAATCGTACCTTTACTCGGTGAATTCTAACGGCTTTGCGCAAATGGGAAACATCTTTAATAAACATTTGAAATTTAAGCTCCCCTTCCTGGAGCTTCTTTACATTCCAAATGACAACATGATGACGAATTAATTCATTAATAATTCGTTCGCCACCTATACCAATTAGTTTAACGGTAATCGAGCCGAATAAGCGTTTAAACCATAAATTTTTCATACCTTCCTCCCACCAAACCGTTCATTCATTTATATAAAGGACTTGTTCAATCTTTCCTTCTAAAATTAATTCTTCGGGCCACATTGTTTTAATAACGAAACCTTCACCTTTTACTAAAAGTTGACCTTGACTTAGTAAAACTCTTACTTCACTATCTGAAAACGTGAGCAAACCTCGATGATTTTCGATATATATATGTAGTTGTCCTACCATTGTGATACGGGGAAAGTCCATCATGACATCTTCAGGAAGATCCAGTTGTTTTGTTAGCCATCGTTGAATTTTCTGCTTCCATTTTTTTGCCAAAAAAAGAACCCCCTTTCATCTCATATTTATGAAATGAAAAGGGGGAATAGCACAATTTTTACTATTTTTGATAAACATTTGAACGATACGGTTTTTTGGCACGCGGTGGTCCGAGAACTTCTGACCAAATAATGCCTTGGGTAATACTTGCTCTAGTTACTTTCGGTACGATAACCTTATCCTCCATTTTTATTTGGCGAGATACCCGCTCAATTCGGTCCAAACCTCGTTGTAATTGCTGTTTTTCTTCTTTTTTCTTTTCCTGTAAAATTTGCTCAGCTTGTGCTAATTTTTCATGTACTTGATTTTTAATATCCGCTTCTTTTGAACGAACAACTGATTCCATACTACTTTCCGTCTGTTGCGGTTCAATCTTTGAATTCGATTCCCTTTCATTATTTCTACGTTTTCCAAAAGAATCTTGCAATTCACGCCGCAATTCATCAAACGGATTACTATCACCGTTAAACGGCGACCCACCGCTACCAAAAGGTGGCGTTTTTTCTAGTTCTTTCGTTGACGCTTTTGGACGTGGAGTTTGCTTTTCAGACTTATTTTTATCGCCGCCAAATAAAGAAAGTAAACCGCCAATCACAATGATTAATAAAGGAAAATTTTCCAATAGAAAATTAATCAAGTGGGAAAACCTCCCATCTTTTATTTATCATTTTTATTATTTTTACCATTCATTTCTTCATTTGTTGCTCGACCGATCGAATTTCTCATTTCTGTATCAGCCATAATGTTTTTATAATTCATATAGTCCATTACGCCAAGATTACCTGAACGTAAAGCTTCTGCCATAGCAAGAGGTACTTGCGATTCAGCTTCAACCACTTTTGCACGCATTTCTTGTACACGAGCTACCATTTCTTGTTCAGCTGCAACCGCCATCGCCCGACGTTCCTCAGCTTTCGCCTGAGCAATGTTTTTATCAGCTTCTGCTTGATCTGTTTGCAAGATCGCACCGATGTTTTTACCAATATCGACATCGGCAATATCAATCGAAAGGATTTCAAAGGCTGTACCAGCATCAAGACCTTTTTTCAATACGGTTTGTGAAATTAAATCAGGGTTTTCAAGTACCTCTTTATGGTTTTGAGCACTACCAATCGTACTTACAATCCCTTCACCTACACGTGCAATAATGGTCTCTTCACCTGCACCACCGACAAGTCGATCAATATTTGCACGAACGGTAATTCTTGCTTTCGCTTTTACTTCAATCCCATCTAAAGCTACACCTGAAATAAATGGCGTTTCAATAACTTTTGGATTAACACTCATTTGCACAGCTTCTAACACATCGCGTCCAGCTAAATCAATTGCTGCACAGCGTTCGAAGGTCAAGTCGATATTAGCTCTTTGGGCAGCAATTAATGCATTTACTACACGATCAACATTACCACCAGCTAAATAATGACTTTCCAACTGATTAATTGTTACATCCAGACCAGCTTTATGTGCTTTAATTAATGGGTTCACAATTCTACCTGGAATTACTCTTCTAAGCCTCATTCCAACTAGAGTAAAAATACTGATACGCACACCTGCCGCAAGGGCACTAATCCAGAGCATTACTGGAATAAAAGATAAAAAGAAAATAAGCAAAATAATGATTAAAGCAACTATAATCAGGGTAAAAAAATCAATTCCTGCAATTTGCATTAAAAAACCTCCTCATTCTTTTCAAAAATTTGTTGTAATATATAAATAAATTAATTGACTTGACGAACGACGACTCTTACACCTTCTACTTTAATAACCACCACTTTATCACCACTATTAATAAAGCCACCCTCAGTTACGGCATCAATCCGTTCATTATCGATGATAATTGTACCTGATGGCCGAAGAGGGGTTAGAGCTGTACCTTCCTTATTCAACAAATCCGTTCTAGACTTGTTTGAAACATAGCCTTTATCCGAAGATGTTGCATCACGGAGTACTAAATTATCAAATATCCGTACTTTTTTTCTGAAAAATTTCATAAAAATCACCATCACTATGATTGCAACCAATATGGCAATCCCTAGACTTATTCCCATTTGAAGCATACTTTCACCTGTAAGCAGGATGGACAAAATGACGAATCCGAGACCAATAAATCCAACGATACCACCAGGGATAAAAAACTCTAATAGAATCAATCCTACACCTAGTAAGAATAAAATAAGCGATTCATAACCTGCTAATCCTGCAATATAATGGCCGTAAAAGAATAATAAAAAGGAACTAATGCCGACAGTTCCTGGTATACCAAATCCTGGTGAATACAATTCAAGCACAATACCTAAGCTGCCTAAAGTTAATAATAATGAAGTTATAATCGGATTCGTAATGAATTCAGCAATTCTTTCTGAAATTGTTTTATCGATTGTTTCAACATTCGCATGTTGCAAACCTAGAATTTGAAGTAGTTCTTCCTTCGAACTCACAATGCCTTCTGCATAACCGACTTTTTTAGCATCCGTTGCTGTCAAGGTGAGAAATTCACCTTTTTCTTTCCCTAGTTCCGGTATTTCTATTGATTCATCAGCCATGGCTATAGCATAAATTGGATCTCTACCGCCTTGTTCAGCTGCAGAACGCATTGCTGCTATCCAGGCACTTTGTGCTTTTTTATCAGCCGCATTGCCATCTTGTGTAATGACACCTGCAGCTCCTATTTTTCCCGATGGAACCATATAAATTTCATCCATATTTAATGAAATATATGCGCCTGCTGATAGAGCATTTTGATTAATAAAGGCAATGGTCTTTATATTGGTATTCCCTAACAGGCGAGCAATATCCTGAGCAGCGGTTACAACTCCTCCAGGTGTATGAATTTCAAAAATGATGGCTTCTGCATCATTTTCTTCAGCCGTTCTAATCGCTCGATTTAAGTATTCGGTTAACCCATTTGTCACTTCACTGTCGATCGTAGCATAATAAACGAGATCGTTTTTCCCGCTTACATGATAGTTTGGAAATAACACTAGAAGTATGAAATACGTGATGACAAGATATAACAGCCTTCTATCTCGCAAACGATACCCTCCCTTCATTATAGCGATACTACTTATACGATAAAGGTTACGTTTTAGTTTCAAAAATATGTAAAAACTATCATAAAAAATCCATTAAATCGCAAAAGCGAGCCCAAGTAATTTTTTTGAAAATTAAAGCTTTTGATCGCTTTAAAAAAGGTCTGACACTGATTTGTCAGACCCTTTTTATCTTTTATTTCGGGATTTATGATAGTGCTTGAAGGACAAGTTTATTAACTAATGAGCCATCCGCTTTGCCCTTTACTTTCGGCATAACGACGCCCATTACTTTCCCCATATCTGATTTGGATGTCGCTTTAGTTTGCTGTATTGCATCTTGAATGATTGTTTTTAATTCATCTTCACTTAATTGTTCAGGTAAATAATGTTCAACGTAAGTAAGTTCTGTTTGTATTTTTTCAACCAGGTCCGAACGACCGGCAGTTTCAAATTCACGGAGGGAATCTTTTCGTTGTTTTACTTCACGAGATAGAACAGTTAGCTCTTCGTCTTCTTTTAAATCCCTGCCAAGCTTAATCGCTTCATTCTGTAAAGAAGATTTAATCATTCGAATAACGGAAAGTTTATGTTTATCCTTATTTTTCATAGCTACTTTCATATCTTCGTTTAAACGTTCAAGAAGACTCATTATCGTTTACACCCTCTTAAAATTTCTTACGTTTCCTTGCGGCTTCAGACTTTTTCTTACGTCTAACGCTTGGCTTCTCGTAAAATTCACGTTTTCTTACTTCTTGTAATGTACCCGTTTTTGATACTTGACGTTTGAAACGACGTAATGCATCATCAAGGGATTCATTTTTACGAACAACTGTTTTTGACATATCTTTCCCTCCCTCCGAACAAAACACCTTACTACATTCCCATGGAATTTTCCATGTACCCTAAAATTATAATAGAAAAATTAACATTGGTCAACTATTGTAAAAAGAAATTTTAAACTCATGTTTTGGCAATATCATCATAAGATAGATTGAGGTGAGGACAAGTTGTCATTCTTATTGTTTATTTTATATTTAACTTTATTCCTTGGTGGAATGTATATTATGCGACTCGGCTTGAAAACCGTTTCGCATAAAAAAATAAGCGAATGGCTGTTAAAATTTACTTCTTCACCTATAACTGGACTCGTGTTTGGCACTTTTTTAACGGTGCTTTTACAATCGAGTTCGGCGGTTATGATTATCACTGTTGGATTTGTTTCTGCTAATCTCATTTCTTTTAAACAATCGTTTGGTATTATTTTAGGTACAAATATTGGAACGACGGCAACATTAGAATTTTTGGCATTCGGAACAGAGCAATTCATTATCCCATTGTTAATCTTCGGCAGTCTTTGTCTTTTGTTTCGAGTTAACAAAATTCGTAGTTTCGGATTATTTTTTTATGGCTTAGGTGCGATTTTTATGGCATTATTTGGCTTTGAACGTTTGGCCGCTCCCCTTGCAGAAAGTGAAGTCATTGGTCCTTTTCTTTTATCGTTAGAAGCAAATGTTTTTTTGTCCGTTATTGCAGGATGCGTCATAACCGCACTGATCCAATCAAGTACTGCAATGACTGGTATTGCCATGGGATTTTTACAGGCTCATGCGATCAGTTTACCCGTTGCTATCGGTGTCATGCTTGGTTCTAATATTGGGACATGTTTAGATGCTTATGTTGCAAGTCTTGGCGGAGGCAAAGAAGCTAAGAAAACAGCATGGGCCCACATTTGGTTGAACGTTTTAGGTGTCATGATTTTTATTCCATTTATATCTCAATTTTCACAAATCGTATCCTTATTCGCCTCAACACCAGATAATCAACTTGCCCATGCAAGCGTGTTATTTAATCTCATTGTTTCTTTCATTTTTTTACCATTTGTCAATCCATTTGCACGTTTCATCGAAAAAATACATGGTTGAATATAAAAAAAGGTGCTATTTAAAAAGTATTTTGGAAGGCACTTTTTAAATAACACCTAGCTCTTCAAAATTAATTTTGATATTCATCTACAATTGCAGTACCTGAACTTGCACCAATTCTAGAAGCACCTGCTTCAATCATTACTTTTGCATCTTCTGCAGTCCGGACACCACCAGATGCTTTTACCCCAACATTTGGACCGACTGTTTTTCTCATTAATGCAACGTCTTCCACAGTTGCTCCTCCTGTTGAGAAACCAGTTGAAGTTTTAACATAATGAGCACCTGCTTGTACAGATAATTGACAAGCCGTTACTTTTTCATCTTCAGTTAATAGAGAAGTTTCAATGATCACTTTTACAAGTGCTTTATCTTTTACTGCATTTACAACAGCTTCAATATCTTTTTGTACTAATTCGGTGTCTCCACTTTTTAACGCACCGATATTCATTACCATATCGATTTCTTCAGCACCATTTGTAACCGCATTAACTGCTTCGAAAGCTTTAGTTTCTGGCGTATTTGCACCTAGCGGAAAACCAATAACTGTACAAACTTTAACATCTGTACCTTTTAATATGTCACTGGCTAATTTAACCCATGTTGGATTGACACAAACAGAAGCAAAGTTATATTGTTTTGCTTCGTTACATAATTTCTCAACTTGTTCTTTCGTGGCTTCTGGTTTTAATAACGTGTGGTCGATATATTTTGCAATTTCCATTGTTGTCATTCTCCTTTATATCATTAATTCTTAACTACCTCGCAGTCTATTACTCAGACATATATAAGGGGACTAACCCCCTTCTATATATTAACTTACGATTTGTTTACTGTCATCAACAATTTCATCTTCCAGCACTCGCACAAATTGTCCTTCACAATATGGATAACCTGCTTTTGTAATTTTAACGCGGACAATTTTTCCTAGCATATCCTTAGTTGCTGGAAAGACGACTTTTAAGTAGTTATCTGAATGACCTTCAAATAGTCCACTGTTTGGATCTTTTTTATAAGGTTCTTCTGGAATGACTTCCAATACTTCACCTTCAAAGTTGGATGCATATTCTTTTGCTAATTGATCAGATAATGCAATTAACCTTTGTACACGTTCATCTTTTATTTGTTCATCAATTTGATCTGTCATCCGTGCCGCAGGTGTTCCAGTCCGTTTAGAATATGGGAAAACGTGTAATTCAGCATATTTATGTTTCTTTACAAAATGATAAGTTTCCATAAATTCTTCTTCTGTTTCACCTGGGAATCCAACAATAACATCCGAGGTTACAGCTAAACCAGGAAGGGCATCTTTTAATTTAAGTAATCGTTCTTCATATTCTGCCATTGTATATTTTCTTCTCATCCGTTTTAATACGGTATCTGATCCGGATTGCAATGGTATATGCATATGTCGAACAATGATGTTTGAATTGCGGATCACATCAATCACTTCATCGGTCAATTGACTTGCTTCGATAGATGAAATTCTTAACCTCTTTAATCCTCTTACTTTTTCTTCTAAGTCACGTAAGAGCATGGCTAAATTGTAATCTTTAAAGTCTTGACCATATCCACCCGTATGGATACCGGTTAAGACGATCTCTTTATAGCCATTGTCAACTAACATTTGGGCTTGTTTAATGACCTGTTCAGGATCTCGGGAACGCATCAATCCCCTAGCCCATGGAATAATACAGAAAGTACAGAAGTTATTACAACCTTCTTGAATTTTTAAAGATGCGCGGTGGCGATCTGTAAAGTAAGGTACTTCTAACTCTTCATAAGTGCGGTTTTTCATAATATTGTGTACCGCATTAATTGGTTTGCGTTCTTTACGATATTGTTCGATATAATCGAGCATTTTATTCCGATCTTGCGTCCCTACAACAATATCGACACCAGGAATCGCCATTATTTCTGCTGGAGCAGTTTGAGCATAACAACCTGTCACACAAATTACGGCATCAGGATTTTTACGTATAGCTCGACGTATAACTTGTCTAGACTTTTTATCACCGGTATTTGTTACTGTACATGTATTGATAACGAAAACATCGGCATTTGTTTCAAAATCGACTCTATCATACCCATGTTGTTTAAACAATTGCCAAATTGCTTCTGTTTCATAATGATTCACTTTACAACCTAAAGTATAAAACGCCACAGTTGACACAAAATCACCTCAATAATTCAAAATAAAATGAAATCGAAGCTAATGCATATAATGGTGCTGTTTCCGCTCGTAAAATTCTTGGACCTAAACTACATGTTTCAAATCCGTTCTCGAGTAATGTGTGAATTTCTTCATTAGAAAAACCGCCTTCCGGTCCAAATAGAATAAATAGTGAGTCCCCACTATTTAAGTTTTTTAATACGTTTGGAAAATCTTTTGTATCATTAGCTCTTCCTTTTGCTTCATAAGCAACTAATTTTTTATCAAATGTTTCACTGAACTGAATCATTTCGTTAAAAGTGCATGGAATTTCTACCGTCGGTATTATATTTCTTTCAGATTGTTCTGCTGCTTCCTTCGCAATTTTTTGCCAGCGTTCCACACGTTTTTCTTTTTTCTTACGATCAAATTTCACAACGACACGATCAGAGGAAAAAGGTAAGAAAGAGCCTGCCCCGAGTTCTGTTCCTTTCTGGATAACTATATCGAATTTATCTCCTTTAAGCAACCCGCTTCCAATGCAAACACGAATTGGAAGTTCTCTGTTTTCTTCTTTTTCAGTTAAAACAAGGGCCTCAACATATTCGGGGTGAATTTCTAAAATTTCACAGATCAAAACTTTTCCATCTGAATTGACAACAGAAAACTTTTCTCCCGGTGTCATTCGCATGACTCGTACAATATGATGATAATCTTCACCAAGCATATGAACTTTATTGTTGACCAATTGATTATTCGTTAAAAAATAACGTTGCATGACAATCACACTTTCATATGTGCCTTATTTTTTTGCTACAATTGTGACCCAATCTTCCATCATGATCGTTTCAACAATTTCAAATCCAGCTTTTATGATCTGTTCTTCAACTTCTTGTCTTTTTTGATTAATTATGCCTGACGTAATAAAGTATCCCCCATCTTTTACAAGACGAAAAGCATCGTCTGTAAAACGGACAATGATTTCTGCAAGTAGATTGGCAACGATGACATCTGCTGGTTCTGTAATGCCATCGAGAAGATTATTTTGTTTAACCGTAATCCGATCTTGAATATGATTAATTTTTATGTTTAGTTCTGCACTTTTCACCGCTATTTCATCTAAATCCAATGCTAGGACGTGTTTTGCGCCAAGCATAGCGGATGCAATGCTTAATACACCTGATCCAGTACCAACATCATATACGATATCATCTTTTTTTACCGTTTGTTCCAATGCTTGAATACTCATCACAGTGGTCGGGTGTGTCCCGGTTCCGAAAGCCATACCTGGATCAAGTTCGATCATTAATTCGTCACTTGACACCGGTTCATATTCTTCCCATGTTGGGACAATCGTAAATTTACTTGAAATTTTTACAGGATGGTAATATTTTTTCCATGCAGTTGACCATTCTTCTTCATGAACTTCACTGATGGTCACTTTATTTAAACCAATATCAATATTAAATAACAATAAATTATTGATTGCGGATTTTATTTGTTCCACAGTTTCTCCTAAAAAACTATTGACAGGTAAATAGGCTTTAACAATGACTCCTTCTTCTGGGAAGTCATCCGGATTCAATTCATACAATTCCCCATATTGATCCGGATGATCCTTATTCAAATCGAAAGAATCTTCAATCACAATACCACTAGCACCAGCTTCATATAAAATATTGGCAATAGGCTCTACTGCTTCATTTGTCGTATGAATACTAATTTCAGACCATTTCATAATCGACCAAACCTCATTTTTTAATCTCCTTTAAAAGCACGTTTCATTTTATTAAAAAAAGATTCAGATTGCTCCTCCGGTATGTCACCACTTATTTCGGCAAATTCGCGAAGAAGTTGTTTTTGTTTTTCTGTTAATTTTTTAGGAGTAACAATTTTTAAAATTACATGTTGGTCACCAACTCCATTGCCGCGAACATTTTTTATTCCTTTACCACGCAAGCGGAATTTCGTATGTGTTTGAGTTCCTGCAGGAATTTTCAATTTAACTTTACCATATAGTGTCGGTACTTCAATCTCATCTCCAAGTGCCGCTTGCGCAAAGGTAATCGGCATTTCAATATATACATCATCGCCATCACGTTCAAAAAACTCATGTTCTTTTACATAAAAAATGATATACAAGTCTCCAGGAGGTCCGCCGTTAATCCCTGGCTCACCTTGTCCTGCAACACGTAATTGTTGGCCGTCATCAATACCTGCTGGGATTTTAACGTGTATTTTCTTCCGTTTTTTAACTTTTCCTGTTCCACGGCAAGTTGTACATTTTTCTTTAATGATTTCCCCAGTACCTTGACAGTGAGGACAATTTCTTCGATTTACAATACGGCCAAACGGTGTGTTTTGCTCAGTTGAGATTTGTCCACTGCCATGACAATAAGGACACTCTTCTGGACTAGTTCCTGGTTTAGCTCCACTTCCGTGACAAGTAGAGCATTGTTCATCCTTAGGAATTTCAATATCTGTTTCTTTACCAAAAGCTGCTTCTTCAAAGGACAAGGTCATAGTATATTGCAAGTCGGCTCCTTGTCGCGGTGCATTTGGATTTCTTCGTCTTCCTCCACCACCGAAAAATGTATCAAAAATATCTTCAAATCCAAAGCCTCCGAAATCACTAAATCCACCGCCGCCAAATCCGCCAAAGTCTTGATTTGCACCAGCGTGACCGAACTGGTCATATTGTGCTCTTTTTTGATCATCACTTAGCACTTCATAGGCTTCACTTATTTCTTTAAATTTTTCATCGGCACCTGGCTCTTTATTAAGATCAGGATGATATTTTTTTGAAAGCTTTCGATACGCTCTTTTTATTTCATCTTTCGTGGCATCTCGCCCGACGCCAAGTACTTCATAATAGTCACGTTTTGCTGACATATGTTCCACTCCCCGTACTATCACATAAAAATAATTTTAGCATTCTTTTGATGAACAAAGCAATACATTATCGTTTTCAACTTAAATGGGTCTTCTACGAGAAATCCTTATGAGCAGAAAAAGTCAAAGCCAAGTAAACTTGACTTTGACTTTTCGCTTTTTAGCGTTTTGTTAATAGAACGAAATTATTTGTCATCGTTCACTTCTTCAAAATCAGCATCAACAACATTGTCATCGTTCTTTTTATCACTTGTATTTGCATCTGTATTAGAACCTGTTTGTTCACCAGCTTGGCCTGCTTGATTTGCTTGCTGATAAAGTTTTACTGTAAGTTCTTGAACGATTTGAGATAACGCATCTTTTTTAGCACGAATTTCTTCAAGATTATTGCTTTCAATTGCCTTTTTCAGTTCATCTTTTGCTTGTTCCGCTTTTTTCACTTCCGCTGCATCAACTTTACCTTCTAATTCTTTTAACGTTTTTTCAGTGGTGAATACAAGTTGATCAGCTTCATTACGTAATTCTGCTTCTTCTTTACGTTTTTTATCTGCTTCAGCATTTGTCTCTGCTTCTTTAATCATCCGTTCAATTTCTTCATCAGAAAGACCTGAACTGGATTGAATTGTAATCTTTTGTTGTTTACCTGTACCTAAATCTTTTGCGCTAACATTTACAATACCATTTTTGTCAATATCAAATGTTACTTCAATTTGTGGTACACCACGTGGAGCAGGTGGTATGTCCGTTAATTGGAAACGGCCAAGGGTTTTATTGTCCGCAGCCATTGGACGCTCACCTTGTAATACATGGATGTCAACAGCTGTTTGGTTATCAGCAGCAGTTGAGAAAATTTGTGATTTTGATGTAGGTATCGTTGTATTTCTCTCGATAAGTTTTGTAAATACGCCACCCATTGTTTCGATCCCAAGTGAAAGAGGCGTAACATCAAGTAATACTACATCTTTTACATCACCAGAAATAACCCCACCTTGAATAGCAGCACCCATGGCTACTACTTCATCTGGGTTTACCCCTTTATGCGGTTCTTTTCCTAGCTCTTTTTTTACAGCTTCTTGCACAGCTGGAATTCTAGTTGAACCACCAACTAAAATAACTTTATCAATATCATTTGCAGTTAAACCTGCATCACTTAAAGCTTGACGAACAGGTCCCATTGTTTTTTCTACAAGATGTGATGTTAATTCATCAAATTTTGCTCGGGTCAAAGTCATATCCAAATGAAGTGGACCACTTGGACCAGCAGTAATGAATGGTAAAGAAATTTGTGCACTTGTTACACCTGATAAGTCTTTTTTCGCTTTTTCAGCTGCATCTTTTAACCGTTGTAATGCCATTTTATCTTGTGATAGGTCAATGTTGTGTTCTTTTTTGAACTCTTCAACCAGATAATCGATGATCGCTTGGTCAAAATCATCTCCACCAAGGTTGTTATCTCCCGATGTGGAAATTACTTCAAATACTCCATCTCCAAGTTCCATAATGGAAACGTCAAATGTACCGCCACCTAAGTCAAACACTAGGATCTTTTCTTCATCTTCGATTTTGTCTAATCCGTATGCTAAGGCAGCTGCTGTAGGTTCGTTAATAATTCGTTCTACTTCTAAACCAGCAATTTTTCCAGCATCTTTAGTAGCTTGACGTTGTGAGTCATTAAAATATGCTGGAACTGTAATAACAGCTTTTGTTACTTTCTCACCTAAATAACTTTCAGCATAAGATTTTAAGTGTTGTAAAATAATCGCAGAAATTTCTTGTGGAGTGTAGTCTTTACCTTCAATATTTACTTTGTAATCTGTACCCATATGGCGTTTAATGGAGATAATTGTGTTCGGATTCGTAATAGCTTGACGTTTTGCAATTTCCCCTACTTGGCGTTCACCGTCTTTAAAAGCCACTACAGATGGAGTTGTTCTTGCACCTTCTGGAGTTGGAATGACGACTGGTTCTCCACCTTCTAATACCGCTACACATGAGTTTGTTGTTCCTAAATCGATACCAATAATTTTACTCATTGTTAAACCTCCCAAATTCAAGTCTAAATTCTGTTGCTATTGATTTACTTTCACCATTGCAGGGCGAATAACTCTATCCTTTAATTTATAGCCCTTTTGCAACTCCTCTATTACGATATTTGAATCATATTGATCATCATTACCTTGCATAACAGCATGGTGTTCATGTGGATTAAACTCTTTTCCAACAGTTTCTATCTGTTCAATACCTGCATTTTTAAAAGTCTCTAAAATGCTTTTATATACCATTTCAACGCCTTGTAACAGCGATTTTCCATCCTCACTAGTGACGTTTGATTGAAGTGCCCGTTCAAAATTATCAAGGGCAGGCAACAATTCTGTTGCAAGATCTTGAGAACCATATTCTTTCAAAGCAACCATTTCATTTCGCGTTCTTTTACGATAATTATCGTATTCTGCTTGAATTCGTAAAAGTCGATCTTCTTTTTCCTCTAATTCTTTTTCTAATTGTTCGATTCTTTCTTGTAAAGATTTTATTTCATCATTTTCTACGTTTGTTTCTTCTTGGTTGTTTAGTTCTTCATCTTCTTTAGCTGAAGATTGCTCATGTTGATCCAAGATTGGCTCTTCTTGTGCTTCATTGGTAATTTGTGATTCTTTTTCCAATTCTTTATCCTCCATTTTGATTTCTTCTTTTTCTTCTAACATGATGTCACCCCCTGTGTACAGAGTGAAAGATAGACGTATGTATGTAAACACATTTATCCGCACGAGATTGTTCAACCACGTGCGGAATAGTTCCTTTAACTAAAAAAGTAAATTTCTAGTCACTATTCATCGTATAAATTAGATAGTGTAAATGTCAAATTTTTACTTAGTAAATTCAGTAAAGATATTACTTTTCCGTAATTCATTCGTTTCGGACCTAATATTGCAATTTTCCCAAATTGTTCTTCACCAATATTATAAGTTGCCGTAATTAAACTTAAATCTTCCATTTCAGGAACTTTAATTTCAGTTCCAATTTTCACATGTGTACCAAACGGTGTTGTTCGTAGCAAATGATAAAAATTGTCCTCTTCTTCCATCAACTTTATAATATCCTTAATTTTTTCTATATCTTGAAACTCAGGTTGTTTTAAAATATTTATTTTTCCGCCATAATATAGCTTATCATTTGAAGAAATGTTTAATACAGTAAATAAGGATTGAAACATCGCTTCATAACTATGGAGATGCTCTTTGAATAACTGAATGATTTCTCCCATTAATTTGGAGTTTAACTCACTTAGAGGTACACCTCTTAACCTTTCGTTTAAAATATTCACTGTTTTTTCTATATCGGTAGGATGAATCGATGATGGTATCGTGAACAATTTATGCTCGATATGACCTGTATTGGTAACAATAATTGCCACTGCTGAATCATCATTTAATGGGATGATTTGAAATTTACTCAACTTATGATCTTCGACAGTCGGTCCTAATACAATTGCAGTATACTTTGTTAATTCAGATAATACTTTCGCGGAATTTTGAACGATTTTTTCAAGTTCAAAAATACTTTCTTCGAATAATTCATCAATCATCTTCAATTCATGTTGTTCAAGTTTTTCTGGAGATAATAAATGATCAACATAAAAACGATACCCTTTTTCCGATGGTACTCTTCCCGAAGAAGTATGTGTTTTTTCAATTAAGCCGAGTTCTTCTAAATCGGCCATGTCATTTCGGATCGTAGCTGAACTAAAATTTATACCTTTCTTTTTTGCCAATGTACGCGAACCGACTGGATGAGCAGAGCGAATAAAATCATCAATAATGATCTGCAATATTAACAATTGGCGCTCTGTTAACATTACCATCACTCCTTTTAGCACTCATTAAACCGGAGTGCTAATACTTATAAATTAACAAATTCGTTTTCACATGTCAATAATTGTGAGAAATTTAAAAGCGATAGACGAATGAAAATAAAAGGCAACCAGCGAATATGCTAATTGCCTTATTGTTAATTTTATTTCTATTATGCAATCAAAGATTATTTAATAAACTCTTGAAAAACAAGATTTCCGAGCATTCTACCCTGCTTTGACAACCGAATAAATCTATGATTTACTTCGATTAATTGTTTGTTTGTTAATTTTTCAATCTCTTCTCTATAATATTCGAGGGGATGAATCGAAAATTTTTCCTGAAATTTTTTTATCGATACGCCCTCTGTTTTCCTCAAACCAAGAAACATTTCTTCTTCAATTTGTTCTTTTTTCGATAATGTTACTTCTTCTCGAATGGCATGCCCATTTTCTTTAACAGCTTGAATATATTTATTAACTGGACCGATATTCGATCTTCTTACTGCATTTATATAACTATGAGCCCCAGCACCGATTCCGTAATAATGATCATTATTCCAATATACAAGATTATGCTTACTCTCAAAGCCTTTTTTCGCATAATTACTTACTTCATATTGTTTATAACCGTGACCTTCCATCTCATCCATCATTAATTCGTACATTGTTGCCTCTATATCTTCAGAAGGTAATGGTAAATTTCCTTTTCTCATTAAATTATAAAAAATGGTTTTCGGCTCAACTATTAAAGAATAAGCAGAACAGTGTTCAAGGTTTAATTGGAAAAATTCATCCAAGGAGTGTCTAACATCTTGAATCGTTTGATTTGGCAGTCCATACATCAAGTCAATGCTAATATTGTTAAATCCAAGCCTTCTTGCTTCATCGATTGTTACATAAACATCCTTTGCTTGATGACTACGACCGATTGCCTGAAGCAGTTCATCATTAAAAGATTGAACACCTAAACTTAACCGGTTGACACCATAATGTTTTAAGATTTTCAGTTTTTCAACGGTCAAATCACCCGGGTTGGCTTCAATTGAAAATTCTATATTCGAATCAAACTGAACAAAAGCATGAATCGATTTCATTAAATAGGTCAGTTGATTTTCGTTCAACGCTGTCGGTGTGCCACCACCAATAAAAATCGTTTTAATCTGCTTTGGTGGAAATTGTTGAAATGTATGTTCCATTTCAAGACGCATCGCCTGTAAATAATCATCAACAGGCTGTCCCTTTAAAAAGACTTTATTAAAATCGCAATAATAACAAATATGTGTACAAAATGGTATATGAATATAAACTGATTCTGGCATAACAATCACAACCTTCAAAAATAAAGGGGATATCGGACCCCTTAAAATATATTATTTAAGAAAAACTTATAATTTTTTACTATTTCTACTTCAATTTTCCATGAAATATAGAGGGGATGTCCAATCATACAAAGGACTCCCCTCAAAAAAGACCTATTCTTCATCTAGTTTTAATACCGCCATAAAGGCTTCTTGTGGGATTTCAACGGAACCGACCTGCTTCATCCGTTTTTTCCCTTCTTTTTGTTTTTCCAACAATTTACGTTTACGTGAAATATCTCCACCATAACATTTCGCGAGGACATTCTTTCTCATCGCTTTAATGGTAGAACGTGCAACAATTTTTGTTCCAATTGCAGCTTGAACAGGAACTTCAAATTGTTGACGTGGTATTAAATCTTTTAATTTTTCAACAATTACTTTCCCACGATTGTAAGCTGCATCACGATGAACAATAAAACTTAAAGCATCAACTTTCTCACCATTTAACAAGATATCCATTTTCACGAGTTTTGACTGTTTATATCCAATAAGTTCATAGTCAAAGGATGCATAACCTTTTGTATGGGATTTTAGTTGATCAAAGAAATCATAGACAATTTCTGCCAATGGTATTTCATAAATGATCGAAACACGAGATTCATCTAAATATTGCATATCAATAAAAATTCCCCGCTTATTTTGACAAAGTTCCATAACCGGACCTACATATTCCTTTGGCGCCATAATCGTCGCTTTAACAAAAGGTTCTTCAATGCGATCAATCTTTTGAGGTTCAGGCATATTGGCAGGGTTATCAACTTCAACTTTAGTCCCATCAGTTGTGTAAACATGATAAATAACACTTGGCGCGGTTGTAATTAAGTCTATCTTAAATTCTCTTTCGATCCGCTCTTGAATAACATCCATATGTAAAAGTCCTAAAAATCCACAACGGAAACCAAAGCCTAATGCTTGTGATGTTTCCGGTTCAAATTGTAATGAAGCATCATTTAATTGCAACTTTTCCAAGGCTTCACGTAAATCATTGTATTTCGACGTATCGATTGGATACAACCCACAAAATACCATCGGATTCAATTTTCGATAACCAGGTAATGGTTCATCTGCAGGATTATCTGCTAATGTGATGGTATCACCTACACGCGTGTCTCCGACATCTTTAATCGAAGCTGTTAAATAACCAACGTCTCCAACGGTTAATTCCTCTCGTGGAGTCATTTTCGGAGTTTGTACACCCAGTTCAGTCACTTCAAACTCTTTACCTGTGGCCATCATACGAATTTTATCACCAACTTTTACTGAACCTTCTACAATCCGAATCATCGCAACAACACCACGATATGGATCATAAACAGAATCAAAAATTAATGCTTTTAATGGGGCAGCTGGATCCCCCATTGGTGGTGGAACTTTTTCAACAATTTGTTCTAAAATTTCTTCAATACCGATCCCGGCTTTCGCTGATGCAAGGACAGCTTCACTTGCATCTAAACCAATGACATCTTCAATTTCTTGACGAACTCGATCCGGCTCTGCACTCGGTAAATCAATTTTATTAATAACAGGTAAGATTTCTAAATCATTATCAAGGGCTAGATATACATTCGCAAGGGTCTGGGCTTCGATTCCTTGAGCGGCATCAACAACAAGTATGGCCCCTTCACAAGCTGCTAAACTTCTTGATACTTCGTATGTAAAGTCAACATGCCCGGGAGTATCAATCAAATGAAAAATATATTCTTCTCCATCTTTTGCTTTATATTTTAATTGTACCGCGTTCAATTTAATTGTAATTCCACGTTCTCTTTCTAAATCCATTGAATCTAGCAATTGATCTTTCATTTCTCTACTAGATAATGCATTTGTTTTTTCTAAAATTCGATCCGCCAATGTCGACTTCCCGTGGTCGATATGAGCAATAATCGAAAAGTTACGGATTTTTTCTTGTCGTAAAAATTTTTCTTCATTTTTCATCGTTTCCGTTCACTCCTAAGTCCTTGCAAAATCGCTAATTTTGATTATAACAGTACATTTTTTTATATTCAATCAAAACTCTATAACGGTATAATAATCTTCTATTTACTAATTGTTTTTTGCAAGATATATTTTAACATGATTATCGAATAGAAAAGCAAAAAACTGTTCCAATGGTGCATCACACCATTGAAACAGTTCCACTTACTTATAAAAACACAGAAGAAAATATCGTATTAAAAAAATGAGCCAATTTTTGGGCAATATCAGAGAAGATGTTATACGTATGAATCTCTTCTATAATTTTTTTCTTTTCATTTAAATTATGACTGGATATTTTTTCGCCTAAGATGCTTGTTTCATATGCACCCTCGTGTTCCTCTATCGAGATCACTCGTTCGAAGCTCCCGTCATCATAGCCTTTCATTTTATGCAGACCGTTATTCGCCTCTAAAAAGCCGAGAATGATCCCAAAAAATAATATACTTATTAATAAAAATGTTTTTAAAAAGAAACGGAACATATTCATCACCCAATCATTGGCAAAAATTAAACGTTTTTTAATACTATATGTTGTATTTAATAGAAAAGAACAAATGAAAGAGGGAGATTAGAATGTTGAGTAATTTGCACTATCTTCATCTAACGCTAGATGTAATGTTTGATTCAAACCAGTTGCTAGTAGATTTGCCATCCGTTCAATAAATACATCAACTTCCTTAGGTGTGACCATTAAATTATGACCTGTCGGTGTCAATACTTCTCGAATCAAAGCCCTTTTTTCCTCTTCTTCAAGAGTTCCAACAATCCCCATAAACGTTTTACGTTCCGACTCCCCAGGTAGATCGTCTTCTTTATACACTTTTTTCTCACCAAACGTTAAATTTGCTGGAGCTAGTGCACGAGATGGACGTTCACCTTCTTTAAGCTCACGCCCAAAATGCTTTAAAATATAATCAATACTATCACTGACGATAGAGACAGCATCGACCACTGTAGGTACACCAATGGAAAAAACATCAATTCCTAAAGTTTCTTTACTTAACTCTTTTCGTTTATTGCCTACACCAGAACCGGGATGAATGCCTGTATTGGATATTTGAATCGTTGCATTTACCCTTTCTATCGAACGTGAAGCCAATGCATCAATAACAATAATAAAATCCGGTTTCGTCTTTTGTACAATTCCGAATATAATATCACTCGTTTCAATCCCGGTAAGTCCCATTACGCCGGGTGATATCGCACTAACTGGACGATAACCTTTCTCTACCGTCTCCGGCGTTAATTCAAACAAATGTCTTGTAATTACTAGTTTTTCACATACCATCGGACCAAGTGCATCAGGTGTAACATTCCAGTTTCCAAGTCCAACAACAAGACATTTGGAGCTCTCATTTATATTGTGACTTTTTAAAAAATTTTTAAACTCACGGACAAAAATTGTTTTAGTTAGTTCTTCAAGTTCACGATTTGCTTGGCGAATGCCTTGCGTTTCAATCGTTAAGTATTTTCCAGGCTTTTTTCCAACGGTTTCAGAACCTTCTTCCGTAATTGTTACATCAGAGATTTTCACTCCTTGTTCCATTCTTTCCTTAACGATCACACCTGGGATTTCAGAAGGTCTTTGTTGTTCTTTCTCTTGTTGTTCTACCACCATTTCCTTTGCTTCAACTGCTAAATCAGTACGAACAGAAAATTTTTTTAAGTCTTCTCCCTTAACCAACGCTTTCATTCCTTTCTTTATTCAATAACGAATTGGAAACTTTTATCTATTATTCCCGAAACAATTGTATTCATGCGGAGATTGTTTTTTAGAGATCTATTGCATTCTTTTCCAACTTTTGATAGAATATCACTTGTTCTTCAAGTTGAAATTTAGTCTAAAACCGTCTGGTCTGGCTTCACTAGGAGGTGAAAAGATTGGCAAATATTAAATCCGCAATTAAACGTATTAAAACAAATGAACAAAATCGTGTACGTAACGCATCTGACAAATCTGCTATGCGTACGGCTATGAAAAAAGTAGAATTAGCGGTAGCTAACAATAATGTAGATGAAGCAAAAGAAGCTTTAACTGTGGCTATTCGTAAAATAGATAAAGCAGTAACAAAAGGTTTCTTACACAGAAACTCGGCTGCTCGTTACAAATCTCGTTTAGCTAAAAAAGTTAATTCTTTAAATGCTTAATATGTTTTGCGAAGAAAATTTGGTTTTATACCAAATTTTCTTTTTTTATATAAAAAAAGAACGAGTCAACCACTCGTCCTTTTTATGATCGTATAGTTTCCTCGTTATCTCTCGTAAGAAATGTAAAGAAGAATAATTCAATCAATTTCTCTTTATTTCCATAACCCGACTTTAACTTATAATCTAAATCAGCTAAGTAATTGACCATAGCTAGTATCCGTTTTTCTTCGAAATTTTTCGCCTTAGGAATCGTTAACTTTACTCGGTATGGATGCACTTTTAATATACTGGCTATTTGTTTTTCTCCATAACCTTTATGAAGCAATGTTTTTACTTCATAAATAAACCGTAACTGACTGGCAATAACAGCTAAAATTTTGATCGGTTCTTCATTTTGTTTTAATAAATCATAATAAATTTCTAATGCTTTATCTAAATTCCTTTTAATTACTTGATCTACCAAGGCAAAAATGTTATCTTCCAACGATTTTGCAACTAATAGATGGACAACTTCATCATCAATGATCTGTTGTTCACAATATAAGAACAATTTTTCCAATTCATTATGTAACAAAGTTAAATTTGGACCGACATACTGATAGAGCAATTCTACACCATCGTTTGTCATTTCATTCCCATTCTCAGATACTTGTTCACGAATCCATTGTTTTATTTCTTTTTCAGATAATCCCGTGGCCTGTAATGTTCTTGCATGCTTTTTTAAAGCCTTCGTTAATTTCTTCCGCTCATCCAACTTTTCATAAGGGGCGATCAATACCAAAATTGTCGTTGGTACAGGATTTTCAATATATTGTTCGAAAATCTTTAAGTTGTGTTCTACTTTATCTTTCCCTTTTTCGGAAGTTAAAAACAACGGATGATGAGCGATCACGATTTTTCTTTCACCAAAAAAAGGAATGGTTTCACAGTCTTCTATTACCGTTTCAACAGGTGTATCTTCCAAATCGTATATCGATAAATTAAACTCTACTTCCTCTTCTTGTATTGCTTCTTGAATGATTAAATCTTTCGTTTTATTTATTAAAAAATTCTCATTTCCATATAATAAATAAATCGGCGAAAATTTTTTTTGCTTCAGTTCTTTCCATACTTTTGAAAACACAAGTTTTCCGCTCCGTTCTATTCTTTTTCTTTTATCGTAAGAGAAAAATTCGAACCTGTCAAAAAATCAAATATTATAAATAATCTTTTCAAAAAATTTTAAAGGGATAACCGAAAAGGCTATCCCCGTTTATATTGAACGCTAGAATAAGTTTAATCTTACTCTAGCGGAGTTATTATAAGTTTTCCATATGATCGTTCACTTTATTTGTGACAACAGTTGTCAATTTAACCCTCACTGAATATGTAGACTTTTTAAAAAATTTTGTTTATACTAAAATTATCAGGAGGGGTGGAAATGAACGAATTTGAAAAAGATGTGCAATATAAAGGAAATGATTTTCTTGATTCTGGCGTTGCATTTGTGATATCTTTTGTTTTTTTCGCAGTTATTTTTATCATTGCCACGGTAATCAAGGCAATCGGATCGTAATATTGATTGGAAAAACAGACTGTGTCAAGCAGTCTGTTCTTTTTCTTTATAATATGATGGGGCTTATGTTTTTGTGACAATCTTATTCTTGGATCATTGTCTTCGCTTTTTTAATATCAAACAAATACGTAAATGTGATAGCACCGTGCTCATCCGTTCGATATGTTTTGATATCATCATCTTCTAAACGTTCAATAACTTCTTTATGAGGATGACCATAAAGATTATTTTCCCCGACAGAAATTACAGCTACTTTCGGTTGAACAACTTTTAAAAAACGATCTGTTGTCGATGTATTGGAACCATGATGACCTACTTTTAAAATATCGACTTGTAAATTTGGATACTTTTGGATTAGTTGTTCTTCTCCGTCTTTTTCAATATCCCCGGTAAACAACCATCTTTTCATTCCTAATTTTGCGTAAATTACAATTGAAGCATCATTACTTGCCTTTGCATTTTTTTCTGGTGCAAGGATAAAAAATTGATTTTTTCCTTGTGACCAATATAATCCATTAAAAGCATATGTAACCTTTGTTTGGTTAGCTCTGGCTAGTTTAATGATCTCCTGTTCAGCGTTTGACTTTTCCTGTGTCTGTCCTACAATCAATTCATCTATTTGCATATGTTCAAAAATAACACCGCTTGAACCAACATGATCAATATCCCCGTGAGTTAAAATGAGTTTGTCTAGTTTCGTTATTCCTTTACTTTTTAAAAAGGGAACTACAATGGACTCTCCCGGATCAAAAGGTTTTTCACGCTTCTTCCATTCTTCCTGTGCAAAGGAAAGCACCCCTCCGGTATCAATTAAATAATTCCCTTGATTAAAAGGCAAGCGTATAAATATACAATCTCCTTGTCCAACATCAATAAACGTAACCTCGCCTATTGGTGAATACTTCATAAATAATATTTGCAAAATGAATGGACAAATAAAAATGAATAGGATTGGCTTTATTTTGTTAAATCTAAATTGCTCGAAGAGAATAAAACAAAGAATTATGCATATAAAGAACAGAATAACGATTATCGTTGGAGGTTTCCCTAATACAACGGAAAAATGATCAAATCCATTGATCCAGACTGCGAATTTGTTTGGATATTCAATTAAGAATGTAAGAAGGGATACAAATGGTCCACTTAAACTTGGGAAGGATAGGATGAGAAAATAAGCGATAAAACTTAATGGAAGTACAAAAATAGAGTAAAGAGGTACAAACAATATGTTGAGAAGGAAACTGATTAAAGAAAATTCATAAAAATTTGCTAAAAGAATAGGTAATGATATAACTTGAGAAATAATAGAGACTGCTAATCCATTTTTAAAAAACCCTTGGATTTGTTGGATTAACGATTTTGATAATAATAATCCAGCTGTCACAATATAAGAAAGTTGAAAACCAACGTGATAAATGATATACGGGTTTATCAATACATAGATAATAAAAGATATGGACAAAGCATCAACTGAACTTAAAAGTTTACGCCATTTGGATAAATATAATATTAGCCATGCCATAAAGACAGATCGAATAACGGAAGGAGCAGCACCCCCTAAAACACAATACACCGGCAGAAAAATTAGTAGAATGAGCCGCACTTTCTCTTTTGTAACGCCAATTTTTAATAAAATCATATATAGAAAGGTAGAAATAATGGTAACATGTAAACCAGAAATGGCTAAAAGATGGGATAGCCCTAACGTTTGATAGGCTTCTTCTACGGATGGATCTATATTTTCATCATGACCAAATAATAAAGCGTTAATAAACGGCGCTATATGCGCTGGAAAATGTTCGTTTATACGATCAATACCAGTATTCCGAATATGTAATAAATGATGATACACTGTTTTTTCTCCAACTGAACAATCGGATATTGATTTCGCTTTAAACAAATAATTGATCTTTTGGGTTTGTAAATATTGTCGATAATTGAAAGCATTCGGATTTCTTGGTTCTGGGGGCAATTCCAACTTTCCGATTACGTGACAGGTTATACCAGGTTGAAGGATTTGCTTCAACTTGTCCATTTGCCTCTTTGTATTGCCGTAAAAGGAAAATGCAAGCTTTTTACCTTGTTGATCAACTACTGTTCCACTTAATTTATTGCCGTCAAAACTCGGATACTCTGCAAATGAAATCAACATCGCTTGTTCTTGATCTGATGGCGTTTCAATTGATTTTTCAAATTGTATGTGAAAGTAGAATAACGCAAGGAAAAAGCTTGCAAGTAAAATATAAATAGATTTCAAATGCAACTTGTAATGTAAAATATGAAAAAATACCACTGTGGCAAAAATACCGACTTGAAAATAATGATATGTTAAAAAAGATAGGATCGTGACAATACTGATGTAGACAAAAACACCAGGAAAGATTTTCATTACACGTCCTTTCTTTTATTTATTTGTGGCTTCATCAAAATTAAATATGGTTTTATCAAAAGGTACTTTTTCAACCTTTACATTGGCTTGTTCGAGTAATTCGAGAGCATACGGATCATTTTTATAATCCTCCGCGTAATAAATGACGTTAATTCCAGCTTGTATGATTGACTTTGTACATTGTAAACACGGAAAATGCGTCACATAAATTTCTGCTCCCTCGGTTGGCACTCCGAATTTAGCACATTGCAAAAGTGCATTCATTTCTGCATGAATTGTTCGAACACAATGGTTATCAACTACGTAACATCCTTTATCTATACAATGATCACCACCTGCAATGGAGCCATTGTACCCACCTGCAATAATTCGTTTATCACGTACAATTGTCGCACCGACCGATAATCTTGTACATGTACTTCTTGATGATAACAAAAAACTTTGAGCCATAAAATATTGATCCCATTCAATTCGTTTCACTACTTGTCCCTCTTTTCTTGTCAGTAAACTTATGAATATTCGATCTATATATAGTGTAGGCAAATCTATGATTTTCCGTCAATAACATTTTTTGATTCATTCTACAGTAATGGAATCCTTTAATTTTTCAAAGGTTTTTTCACCGATACCTGACACATTCATTAGATCTTCTACGGTTTGAAACGGTCCATTCGTTTCACGATATTCAATTATAGCTTCTGCTTTACCTGCTCCGATTCCTGGTAACGTTTGTAACATGGCAGAATCTGCATGATTTATATTTACCTTCCCATCTGAATTCGATGCCTTTTCTGTTGGTTGACTAAAATTTGCCATTTGTTCGACTATCTCCACATCTTCCCCAACAATTGGAACATAAATCACCATTTCATCGGATACTTTTTGTGATAAATTGATTTTTGTCTGATCCGCATCATCTAAAAATCCACCCGCTCGTTCAACTAAATCGATCACCCGTTCTCCTAATTGGGCCGTATATACACCAGGTTTTGAAACCGCTCCTTTCACATCTACTTTTATCATCGTTGACTGCTCTAAAGATGCTTCCCTTTTTTTAGCAGTAGAATCTTCCTCTTGTACATTGCTTAACATCACTTCCTCCTTCATCAAATCATGTAACGTATCATCTGACTTTCCGTTCGACAGTAAATGATAAAGAATGATTCCTAATATCACTGCTCCGATTAACAGATATTGCTTTTTCTCCTGAATCCATTGGAATAACTTACTTCCCTTTGTCATAAATTTGTCATTCCTTTCATAATGTTTTATGAAATGCTCTTGAAAAGGAGGGAGAAAATGCGAATCGGAATCATTGGAACAGGAAATATGGGCACG
Source organism: Pallidibacillus thermolactis (assembly GCF_025660415.1). Taxonomy (NCBI): domain Bacteria; kingdom Bacillati; phylum Bacillota; class Bacilli; order Caryophanales; family Bacillaceae; genus Pallidibacillus; species Pallidibacillus thermolactis. Next base: position 119,554 of record NZ_JAOUSE010000001.1, on the reverse strand, counting down.
ATTTTAACAGAAGCTTTCATTGACAGTCAGGCTACCCCTCAAAATCATGTACACATCACGAATCGTACGATCGAAAAAGCACTTCAGTTAAAAGAAAAATATCCTGACATACACGTTGAAGAAACAAATGAAGAAGTCGTATCCAATAGTGATGTTATTTTCTTATGTGTAAAACCTTTGGACACATTTCCCCTTCTCGAAAAAATAAACCATTTATTAACAAAAGAAAAATGCTTAATATCCATTACAAGTCCAGTTGATGTCGAACAATTAGAACGTTATGTTCAATGTTCTTGTATACGTGTAATTCCAAGCATTACGAATCGATCTTTAGCAGGGGGTTGTTTAATAACTTATGGTTCTCACTGTTCGGATAAATGGAAAGAGACGATGAAACATTTCATTTCACACATAGGTAAACCAGTCGAAATTGGCCAACAATATACGAGGGTGGCATCCGATATTGTTAGCTGCGGACCAGCCTTTTTTAGTTTCATTATTCAAAAATTTATACATGCTGCTGTAAAAGAAACACAAATTAGCGAAAATCTTGCTACAACATTAGCTCAAGAAATGTTAGTCGGGATGGGGACATTAATAGAGAAAGGATATTATACGTTACCTACTTTACAGGAAAAGGTAAGTGTAAAAGGTGGAGTAACAGGAAAAGGCATTGAAATACTTGAAAACTATCAAATTGAAGAAATGTTTCGAAGGGTTTACAAGGCAACACAAAAAAAATATAACGAAGACAGAGACCATATCATGAAACAATTCAACTTTTATGATAATCATTATTCGACATAATTAAAAAAAATCCTTCTACTGTATTAAATTTTTTAACAAAAGAAGAGGGGCCGATCTACATTTTGCTTTTAAAGCGTATGTAGTTGGCTCCTCTTTATTTTTGTAAAGTAAAAAAGATACGATCATGATTTTCATTTGCAGGCAAGTCCGTAAAATCGCCCGTAATGGAATGAATTTTAAACCCGGCTTCTTCTACCCATTTTTTATATTGCCACATTTCAAAGGTTCTTTGCTTATGTAATTCATCAAAACGTTCATATTGATCTGTTTCCTCATCATAAACAAAGAATGTTAATTCATGTTCAACGGATAACGGATGTTCAAAAGGAAAAGAATTCCATATATATGAAATTTTATCACCATTAAAAGCAAAAGTGCGATTCATAAATCCATTTGTGATTTTATGGGGGGAATGAACATCGAAAATAAACAACCCTTCATCTCGTAAAGCGTTATAAACACGATGAAAAGTACTACGCACTTGTTTTTCGCTCATTAAATAATTTAGCGAATCACAAAATATGACAACCGCATCAAAGCCTTCCAATCCTTCCAATTGTGCCATATCCTGATGATAAAATGGAATATGAAAGCCTTTTTGGAACGCTTTGTTTTGAGCAACGGATAACATTTCTTCCGAAAGGTCTACCCCTACTACATGATAACCTCTTTCATGAAGTCTTAAGGTGACTTCACCAGTTCCACAGGCCAAGTCCATTATTCTTTTTGCATTTGGAAGGTACTTACATTTTTGTTTTTCAAAAAATTCCAGCCACTGGTCGTAAGGGGCTTCATCCATCAATTCATCATAAAGGTAAGAAAAATACTCATAACTCATTTGCTATTTCACTCAATACATCTTCGGTTGGAGCATCTCCCCATAACCGTTCTAAATTATAATAATTTCGTTCTTCTCGATGAAATACATGGACGACAACATCCCCTAAATCTACTAAAACCCAGCGCGCCTCATCAAATCCTTCCAACCGTTTTATTTCATACCCATTTTTGACAGCTTGATCTTTAATTTCTCTAGCTATTGCTTGTACTTGTTTATCTGAATTACCATGACAAATGACAAAATAATCAGCGATTAACGAAATTCCTCTCATATTAAGTGTAATGATGTCCTCTGCCTTTTTGTCATCCGCTGCTTTTACAGCTGTTAATAACAGTTTGCGATTGGTCATATACTGTTTTATTCCTCCTTCATTTTAATAAAATAATTATATGTATAAAGTGTATCTGGATAAATTGTAGCATTTTTCTTTGTTAAATATATGATGGTATTTTTCAAAGATTGTAAAATCGCTCCATCTAAATTTGTTTTAACGAGATCTCGTACTTGTTCTACTCCAGGGAAATTGCGATTTGGTTCAATATAGTCAGCGATAAAAATAATTTTTTCTAACAATGTCATATTTGGACGTCCTGTTGTATGATAGGTTATTGCATTTAAAATATCTACATCTTCAATCCCCACTTCAGTTTTGACTAGATAGGAGCCAACGGGGGCATGCCATAATTCAGGATGAAAATCCAATAATTCCTTTGGCATCTTTTGTTCTATTATTATGCTTTTCATCTCATTTTCGGGACGGTATTTGGCATAATCATGAAAAATTGCAGCCAATTCTGCTTTTTTTTCATCATAACCGTATTTTTTGGCTAAATCAACCGCTGTCTCCATTACACCGATCGTATGTATATATCGCTTTTCTGTCAAATGTGGCTTCACAATGGACAAAGCTTTATCTCTTTCCATACAAACCATTCTCCTCAATATATTGAATTATACTATCTTTCAATAAGTACTTCACTGATTCCCCGTTTCCAATTTTTTGTCGGATGACAGAAGAAGATAAATGAATTTCTGGTATATCAACAAATTTTACAGGATATTCTGTTTTTCCCTCATAGGTTGGGCGGTGGACAGCAATAAATTGAACGATTTCCATTAATTCATCGATCCTATGCCATTTTGGTAAATAATCGACCATATCTCCACCAATTAAAAAAAAGAATTGATGATCAGGTTCCTTTTCTTTCAAGATTACCATCGTATCATATGTATATGACTTTTCCTTCCGTTCTAATTCAATTGTTTCGATTTTAAACCGATCATGACCCTCAATTGCTAATTCCAACATATGTAAACGGTCTTTAACGGTCGTATTTGTTTGTTTTTCTTTATGTGGCGGGATGTAATTTGGCATAAAACGAATTTCATCTAAACCACATTTGTGTAGAATTTGATCTGCTATGATTAAATGACCAATATGTGGGGGATCAAAAGTTCCACCTAAAATCCCGATTTTCTTCATGTTCATCATCCTAATCAAGGCAACTCGATTTTTTTGTTTTCTTTTGATTCTTTATATAAAACGATAGTATTGCCGATAATTTGAACAAGTTCAGCCTTTGTTCCTTTCACAAGATTTTCAGCGACCGTTTCCTTATCGAACTCACAGTTTTGCAAGACACTCACTTTAAGTAACTCTCGTGCTTCCAATGCATCTGCAATTTGTTTTATCATATTATCATTTACGCCACCTTTTCCTACTTGAAAGATCGGGTTCAAGTGATGTGCAAGTGAACGTAAATATCTTTTTTGTTTACCTGTTAACATATTATCTGTCTCCTTCTAATTGTTTCATTACTAATTCCTTTGCCGTATCGATGGTTGGCATTTCACCTGTCCAAATTCGGAAAGCTAATGCCGCTTGATATAATAACATGTCAAGCCCATTAAAGGTTGTTGCACCTTTTTCCTTCGCAAGATGAAGAAATTTTGTTTCAGACGGTGTATAGATAATATCAGAAACGATCTTTCCATCTCCATTGAAATGCTTTAAGTATAGGGGTGTATCATCAATGTTTGGTTTCATACCAACGGATGTAGTTTGTATAAATACATCATACGCATTAATATTTTCTTCTAACTCCGTAAAGGACAATGGTTTACTTGTTGTTACAGATTGATTGGCTTCTTTAATTATATCTTCTGCTTTTTTCAATGTTCGATTACAAATATCTAGTTTTTTTACACCATTTTTTATTAACGCATAATAAATCGCTTTTGCTGCACCGCCTGCCCCAATTAAAACAAAACTTTTTTTTGTAAAATCTGGATCTACTTTCTGTAAGGAAAGAATATAACCTTCTGCATCAGTGTTGTATCCTATTAGTTTTCCATTTTCCACTTTAACGGTATTAACTGCCCCGATCTTTTGTGCGGTTTCGTCAATCTTATCTAATAGTGGAATAATATCCGTCTTGTGTGGAATCGTTATATTAAAACCGGTAACGCCTGCTTGAAGTAGGTTATAAATCCCTTCTTTTAACATACCTTTTTGAATATAAAATTTTTTATATTCCCCTTCAAGACCTGTTAATCGAAAAAATTCTTCATGAATAACAGGTGATAATGAATGTTCGACCGGATCACCAACAACACCAAACAACAAATGCATCTCCTCCCACCGTAACCGTATATTAAATTAGAGAATCACGAACATATACTTTTACACCTTTTGGTACATAAGCCGCTACAACTACGCCACCTTCCGGAATCATCACCCAACCAAGTCCTGAAAAAACAATATCTTTCTTTCCCTCTCTAATAGAAAATTCTTGTCGGACGAATTCTGGAAAATTTCCTAAATCATCTTTTCTTGGCGGACTTAACATTTCACCGACATGAGTATTATATATTTCATCAGCCTTTTCTAATTTTGTCCGATGGATATGCAGTTCATTTGATAAATAACACACAAAGGATGAACGTTCTCCTTTTATAAAATCGAAACGGGCCAGTCCACCAAAGAATAACGTTTGCTGTTCGTTTAATTGATATACTTTTGGCTTAATTTCTTTTTTCGGCGTAATTACTTTCAGATCCTTTTTATTTACAAAATGGGCCATTTGATGATGATTGATAATACCTGGTGTATCAAAAATCGCTTGTCCATCATCTAGTGGGATTTCTATCATATCAAGTGTTGTACCAGGAAAATGAGAAGTTGTGATAATATCCTTTTCTCCTGTTACTTCTTTAATAATTCGGTTTATAAATGTTGACTTCCCAACATTCGTACAACCGATCACATAAACATCTTGTCCATTACGATATTGATCAATTAGGGACATCACTTCTTTTATATGTATTCCTTTTTCAGCACTAATTAATGCAACATCAACTGGTTTTAAACCTAGTTCCTTCGCTTGATGTTGCAGCCAATTTTTCATTCGATTGTGATTAACAGATTTTGGTAATAAATCTACTTTATTCCCAACTAATAGAACATCATTGCCACCGGTAAACCGATGAATGCCCGGTAACCAACTTCCATTAAAATCAAAAATATCAACAATTTTAACGATTAATCCCTTTGATTCACCAATCCCATTTAATATTTTCAAAAAATCATCATCTGTCAGTTCGACATCCTGTACCTCATTATAATGTTTTAATCGAAAACAACGTCTACAAATAACATCTTCTTTTTGTAATGAGGATTTCGGTGCAAATCCAGGTTTTTCAGGATCTTCCGTTTGAATGGTTACACCGCAACCGATACAAATGAGTTTGTCACTTTCCACCTTTTTGTACCTCCCACTCTAGTAAGCCTTTTTTGTTAAACCATTTTAAAATTCTCCGTTCAATCAATCGATTAAACTTCGTAACCATACCATCCGTATTGGTTACTGGAACGACTAATACGGTATGGAAACCAGCATTGTTTCCACCTAAGACATCTGTTAACAATTGATCACCAACGACAATGACTTGTTCTTTCGGCAAATTTAACATTTGTAATGCTTTTAAATAAGCTTTTTTGCGTGGTTTTCTTGCCTTATAAATATAAGGAATGTTCAAAGGTTGTGAGAATTTATTGACTCGTTTTTCATTATTGTTTGAAACGATGACAACCTTAATTCCATGATTTCTTAAAAGTGAAAACCAATCAACAAGCTCTTGTGTAGCCAACGGCCTGTCCCATTCAACCAATGTATTATCTAAATCTGTAATAATCCCTTTTATGTTACGTTCTTTTAAAAACTCAGGCGTAATTTCAAATACATTTTTAACATAATCATTCGGTAAAAATTTTCTTAACATGTTGCACCTCGATAATTTATTCAACGTCATTCATCATACTGAAAAAAGATCACTTTTTCAAAGGTTTCTTCAATAAAATTTAGTATATCACTATCTTATTTTTATTCCATTATTTTATCAAGATTAGAATATGAATAAAGGAATTATTGTAATCTACAATAAACTTAGATTTTCGACAAAAGGAACAACCGATAGACAAACTCAAAAAAACTTTTCGACAATTTCGACCCTTTTCTACAGTTGTGGATAAATTTATACACATTTTCTACATTGATATATTACGCTTTTCGCTAATTTTTAACAACATACTAACAACTTATCCACCGGTTGTTGTGGATAAACGGAACAGTTGTTCTATTTTTACTTATTTGATAAAGTTAATATGAAAAAATTAAAAATATTATTATATGATTGTTGCTTTAATTTTATGCAGGGGGGTGAAGGTGAAAACCGAAAAAAATGGATAAATTATCGGATGAGTTATTGATTGAATCTTATTTTAAAGCAATAGAATTGAAATTATCTCCAGAGTTTATTCGCCTCATTGAAAAAGAGATTGAACGTCGCTCAATATCCCACAAGATTAAAGCACTTTCATAAAGATAATGCTTCGACTTTTCCCTATAAATCCATTTGTTTGTTAGGCTGAGCCACTTCATGGGACAGCCTTTTATTTTTTAATAAAAAAATGGAAAGTAGAGTTATTCTCCCTTTCCATCCACATTTTTATTTAATTGTCTTGCTGATTTTTTCTTTCCCTTTCAGCACGATAAAATTCATGGAACATTTTCATTAATGCCCGTTTTTCAATTCGGGAAACATAACTTCTCGAGATTCCAAGTTCCTTCGCCAATTCTCTTTGTGTTTTTTCTTTTTGCATTCCTAAACCAAAACGACCGATAATAACTTCTTTTTCACGTTTATCTAGTACATTAATATACTTTTTTACTTTTTCAAGTTCCATATTTAATTGGATCGTATCAATAACATCTTCTGAATCCGATTTTAAAACATCAATTAAACTAATTTCATTCCCTTCTTTATCTTGGCCAATTGGGTCATGTAACGAAACATCTTTCTTCGTCTTTTTTAACGCTCGCAAATGCATAAGAATTTCATTTTCTATACATCTGGCGGCATATGTAGCCAGTTTAGTACCTTTTCCTTCTGAAAAGCTCTCAATTGCCTTTATTAAGCCAATCGTACCGATAGAAATTAAATCTTCTTGATCTTCACCGGTATTTTCAAACTTTTTCACAATATGAGCAACTAAGCGCAAATTGTGTTCAATCAATAAATTTCGAGCTTCTGGATCACCTTGTGCCATTCGCTTTAAATATTTTTGTTCATCTTCGGGGGAGAGGGGCTGTGGGAAAGCATTGTTTTTAACATAAGAAACTAAAAACACGAGTTCTTTGAAAAACATTGTTAAAGCTGACAAAATTCCTGACACTTCTGCACACCTCCAGAAATTTTTCCACGAATGCCTATAAACTATACCTATGATGAAGAGGGGCAAAATGTGTCAACAATTTTACATATTTTCATCCATATCCATTAATCGTTGTTTATATTTTTTATAACGTTGAAGCGCTAAAAACGCCAATGTTATTAAAACAAATTCAATGGCTAAAAGGAACATTAACTTCTCGTTAGAACTAGTAAAACCTTTAATCATCATTCCGATATAAACCAACACCGAAAAAGCAATCAGTATAATTGAATATCTCCTAAAATCTTCTACTAAACATTGTAATTTTTGTTTCTCATTCATTTCTTTCACCCGCTAATTTTTACTTATGTTAATAGATTAACATGAATATTTATCGAATTGACTATGTAATTTTAGGTAATTGAAGATGAATAAAGAAAAAAGGATCAAAAAAGCGCCCCGAATTGGTAGGACCCTTAAAAGTTAAACTTTTTATACTAACTTTGGGGTGTCTTACCATAATGGGGCGCATTTTTACTAATTCAATTTTTTCACTATCGAAACAACGAGTTGAGCCGAATTTTTGGCAGCTGTATCGAGAAATTCGTCAAATGTGATACCTGAATCTTTACCAGCAATATCAGATAATGAACGGATAATAACAAATGGTACATTATATTGATATGCCACTTGAGCAATAGCTGCTGCTTCCATTTCAGCTGCTTGGATATGTGGAAACTTTTCTTTCACTTCTTTCACTCGTTCAGGATCACTCATAAAAGAGTCTCCGGATGCAATCAAACCTGTTACGGTTTTCAAATTTATTAGTTCTTTTGCAGCTTCTTCCGCTATTTTTACTAGTCTTTCATCCGCAACATAAGTTGCAGGCATTTGCGGTACTTGACCGTATTTATAACCAAAGACAGTAGCGTCTACATCATGATGAGTGACTTCTTTTGATATGACAATATCACCGACATTCAAAAGTGGGTTAAATCCGCCAGCAGATCCTGTATTAATTATTATATCTGGTTGGTAACGTTCCATTAAAATGGTTGTCGACATCGCTGCATTTACTTTTCCTATTCCAGATTTTAATAGAACTACATTTTTTCCGCATAGCGTTCCTGAAGTAAATTCACTATTCGCGACGACCTTCGTCTCCCCGTTTTCAATTTTTTTCCGTAAAATTTGAACTTCTTCTTCCATTGCGCCAATAATAGCAATTTTCATCTTCTTCTCTCCTATTATCTATCTATACTTTTTAGTTTCTCAACTTTGGTTGGCTTCCAACCCTGTCCATCGACCCAATCCATATATACGCGATAAATTTGGCTTTTATCTTTATTGGAGATCGTTCCTACTACATTCTCGTTTGGTTTGCCACCATTTCCTACCCACCAAACGATCATATTATCAACGGAGACCCCTGTTGCATATTCCATCGCTTTTTCCATTTCTTCTCGGTCTGTTGTCCCTTTATCATAGGAAGAGATATGATCCCCTGTTTGCACAGTGCCGATCGGCTTCCAATTTTGATTAATCATCACTTGATCTACATTTGGATCTTCACTTTGACCATAGATGATTTCGTTTTCTTCCTCGTCCTCTTCACTTTCTTGATCCTCTGTCACATCTTCAGTTTTTTCATCTTCAGTTTTTTCATCTTCAGTTGCGTTTGCATTTTCATCAGTAGGTTCTGAAGAAGAATCCGCTTCAGTATCTTCTGACTCGGAAGATTCTTTAGACTCATTTTTATCTGCTTTATCATCCGCGTTTTCTTTCTCGGTCGCTTTTTGTTCTGATTGGTTTTCATTAACGGTTGCTTTTGTATCATTATTAAGCAAAATATTTGCTCCTACGATGATCACAAGTATAAAAACAACACCAATCAAAATATTTAAAATAAAATTTTCTTTTTTCTTTTTTGCATGTTTTTCAATCCGACTTTTTCGTGATGATTGTTTTTGATTGGCCATCTGTCTGTTCCCCCATTCAATTGTACAATTGTAAATAAGGCTTTCCATTTAATTATGAATGAACTTATACAAAAGTGTATAGTTATTTTTCTATAACAATAATTTTACAGTGAATAACATATTTGTCAAAGGTAAAAAGTATGAGTTGTCACTCGGTCCTTTGTTGGTCAAATTCAAATAAAAAGTTTACCATATCCTTAAATAGTGGAATGACCGATCCTTCGCCTTCAATCACGTCTAGATTAACGACAGCCATTGCGTATTTAGGTTTTTCATATGGGAAATATCCAACAAACCATCGATTCAATAATTCATTTCCTTGTTTATCTTGACGATATGTCTCTGCTGTACCTGATTTTCCTGCAACTGGATACGGCAGATCGTTCAAAGATTTCCCTGTTCCTTTTTCATTGACAACAACTTCCCGCAACAATTGTTGTAATTTACTAGCCGTATAGGAAGATATATGGTCACCTTCCAAAGATTTTTTCGGGAAGCGATAAAGCTCTGTTCCGTTTTTATATTGAATACTTTCAACAGCACGAACCATCTTTTTTTCCCCGCCTCTAGCTATCGTCGCCATCATATTAGCGGCAGCAAGCGGTGTAATTCGTACACTTTGCTGACCGATACCGGTTTGGGCATTAAGTTTCAAATCTTTCCTTTCTTCATCCTCTAAATAAATATATCCCTTTTCTTCATCTGCTAATTGCTTAAAATTTTCTATATGATAAACATTCCCAACCCATCCAGTCAACTCATTTAATCCAAGCATATGGGCATACGTTTCAATTATTGTTTCATCTTTTTCAGCTAATTCCTTGGCTAAGGTAGCAAATGTATTGTTACAACTAGCTGCAAAACTATCTTTAAAGTTTAATATACCATGATCGTATTGTTCATCAATGTCGCCATGAATTGTCACACTACAATTAAAGGTACGATCTGGGGGAGCGAGTTGATGATCAATACTTGCAGCGGCAATCACCGTTTTAAAAACGGATCCCGGTGTATGGGCAGTCAACATCATATCTTTTATACCATTATTAGCATATGGATGCGAGATATCCAGAGATGGTCTTGAAACGGATGCCAAGATCGAATTTGATTCAATATCTAGTAAAATAAGACCACCTTTCATTATTTGATACTGATCAACAATTTGTTCGGCCTTTTTTTGAATCTCATAATCAATTGTTGTTTGTACTTTTACTGGATAAAACGGATTGGATTGATCAACAAATTTAACATCAATACCAAATAATGGTGATCCACGGCCATCGACATGATAAATTAATTTTGTACTTTCTTCTTGAATTAAAAACTCATCAAAACTTTTTTGCAATCCAGAAATACCAATCATCGTATTGATCGGAATTTCTCGATCAGGGTACCGCTTTTTTAATTCTTCAGGATTTTCCCCCAGGATCCCAATAAGTTGAGCTGCTGGAGTTATTTTTCTATCAAACTGTTTTTCAACGGCAAACACACCGGGAATTTCTAAATGATTGATTGCCTCCATTTGTTCTGGAGTTAATACTAAAGGATTAGGTTCTCCAAAAACAACAGGGCCTTTTGCCTCCTGTAACACCTTCTTTATTTCAACTGCTGGTACATTGATAATTTTTGCTAGCTTTTCAATATCCCAATCCATATGATTTAAAAACGGAAACAATACTAAAGTCGGTATCGCTTCATGGGTCAGTGGAACCATGTTTCGATCATAAAATTTTCCACGCCCATTATCAATAATAACTTCTTGAGAACGTTGTTTAACACTTTCATGTATTAAATCAATATTTCGATGTGAAAAGCTTTTCGTATCAAATAATTGAATTTGTGCCAGCCTGATTAGAATAATGGATATTCCAATTATAACAATCACACCAGTTCGAATTATTCGCTTGTGTATCATTTTCTTCCCTCCCCATTCCCATTGTTGACGGCAAGGAGGGATTTTAACCGTTCGTAAAACGATAAAAAACAAACAAAAAGGACTGAAACACAGCCATTGATTTCTTCTGTCGTATAGCATACAGAATGTCTTGACGTGTCTCAGTCCTATGATCTTAAGTTAAATCAGGATAATGATAATGATTGCAAAAAACACTATTTTACATTGATAATTTTTACAACCATTTCTCCACCAGGTGTTTGTACTGTTACTTCTTCACCAATCTTTCTTCCAAGCAAACTCTTAGCAATCGGAGAATCGTTGGAAATTTTCCCTTCAAATGGATCTGCTTCTGCACTACCTACAATCGTATAAGTTTCTTCATCACCGTCTGGTAATTCCACAAATGTAACGGATTTTCCGAGAGTTACAGTGTCTTTATTCGTTTCATCTTCTTCGATGATTACAGCATTACGAATCATTTTCTCTAATGTTGCAATTCGACCTTCAACAAAGGCTTGTTCATCTTTTGCAGAATCGTACTCTGAGTTTTCGGATAAGTCTCCGAAACTCCGTGCAATTTTGATTCGTTCAACAACTTCTTTCCGTTTTGTAGTTTTTAAATATTCTAGTTCTTGTTCTAATTTCTGTTTCCCTTCCAAAGTCATTGGATATTGTTTTTCTTGTGCCAATATAGTCCACTCCTTAATATATAATCCCGCAAAAAATATTGTTCATTTAATGATTTATCAATTACGGGTGTATTACTATAATCATTTATGATATTTTGTCATAAAAATGACTTTTGTTCAATAATTGATTGAATTTTTGTAACAATTAAGTCGATGGCTACAACATTACTTCCACCTTCAGGAATGATAATGTCGGCATATCGTTTCGTTGGTTCGATAAATTGATTATGCATCGGCCGAACAACAGATACATATTGTTCGATGACAGAATCCATCGTCCGACCTCGTTCTTTTGTATCACGCAATAAACGTCTGATTATGCGTAAATCAGCATCTGTATCCACATAAAGCTTGATATCCATTAAATTACGCAATCGTTCATCTTCTAATACTAAAATTCCCTCTAAAATGATTACATCTTTCGGTTCAATATGGATAACTTCTTCAGAACGAGTATGCACAGTATAATCATATACCGGTTTATCAATCGGCTTGTGATTTAACAGTTGTTGAAGATGTTCTATTAAATAATCATTATCAAACGCAAATGGATGGTCGTAATTCGTTTTTAAACGTTCTTCAAACGGTTTATCACTTTGATCTTTATAATATGAATCTTGTTCAATTAAGACAATGGAGTCTTCGCCAAAATGATTGACAATCGATCGAGTCACAGTTGTTTTTCCTGAGCCAGACCCACCAGCAATACCGATTAGTACGGGTTTTTTCCGCATCCTAGTTCTCCTTTCGCATCAAGTTGTAACGGTAAACAGGTTGATCGACGCGGAATCGCACGATTTGTAATGGGTGTCTTGCCGCATCTATTTCATTACCATTTTCATCAAATAGTTGATCCACTACCATTGTAAAATTGTCAATTTCTGGTCCAAAAAATTCTACTTCATCTCCCACTTTAAAATGGTTGCGTTGTTGGAGTGTGACCATTTTTGTTTCATGGTCGTAATCCATAACTAAACCTGCAAAATCATGGGACGTTTTATGACTATGATTTTCAAATAATTGTTCATCGACACCAGGAAATTCTTTAAAAAATGCTTGGGCTGTATCACGATTTGCACATTTTGCTAATTCCGTTAACCATTCATCTTTGAAAACAAAATTGTCTGGGTCGGCACAGTATGCATCAATTACTTTTCGATAAACACTAACCACCGTTGCAACATAATGAATAGATTTCATGCGCCCTTCAATTTTGAAACTATCAATACCTAATTCAACCAACTCTGGCACATGTTGCAATAAATTTAAATCCTTGGCACTCATTGTAAATGGTGTATTTTCTGTGCTTAAAGGAATAAAGTTTTGATCAGCGTGTTGGAATACATCATAATTCCAACGACAACTTTGACAACAACCACCACGATTTGAATCACGAGCTGTCATATGATTGCTTAACACACAGCGACCTGAGTAGGCAATACACATGGCACCATGAACAAAGACCTCAACTTCAATATCAACTTTCTCTTTTATTTCACGGATTTCTTCTGCACTTGTTTCACGAGCCAATACGACTCGTTCTAAACCTTCTTCTTTCCAATATTGCGCAGCTTTCCAGTTCGATAATGATTGTTGCGTACTTAAATGTCTTTCTAATTTTGGTGCCACTCGTTTACATGTTTCAATGATTAACGGGTCAGCAACAATAATCCCCGTGACCCCAACATCTTGTAATGCCTTTAAGTAGTCTTCTAATCCAACAATATTCTCATTATGTGCGATAATATTCGTCGTTCCATAAACTTTTGCACCATATTTTTTTGCAAATTCTACACCCTCGCGTATTTCTTCTAAGGTAAAGTTATCGGCGTTTGCACGTAACGAATACTCTTCACCACCAAGATATACCGCATCAGCACCATAATGGATGGCAATTTTTAATTTTTCAAGATTTCCAGCTGGAGCGAGTAACTCAGGCTTTTTAACGATCACTCGTTTCCCATTTCTTATTTCAGAAATACGATTTAATGCTTGAACCATTTGTTTCACTCCTTAATAAACCGTTTCTTTAAAGAAAAATCCCGTATCGAGTGGGCGATTTTCTGGTTGAATGGCCTCCATTTTTTCCAACCAGTCGGAAGCCAATTCTTCATACTCATCAACATCACGAACACAAGTATCGATCGCTTGACGATATAATTTCGTTACTTCAACAAGATATGTTTGGGATTTAAAGATTCCTTCAATTTTAAAAGAATCAATTCCAGCCTCGATTAATTCCTGAAGTTCATCTATAATACACATATCATTTGGACTCATGATATGGGTGCCATTTGAATCTTCAAAAACCGGATAATAGTTGTCTCGATCAGGATCGTATAAATAAAGGTTATCTTTATCCTTTTCCACTTTTAATTGTTTGCCGTTATATTCAAAATAATTATGTACTAATGGACGTCTTGACTGAAACATGCAGGTCATACCGTGTACTTGAACTTCAATTTCCACTTCCGCATTTTCTTTTATCTCAATAATTTCGTCCATACTAAGCTCTTTAGATAAAACGGCACGTTTTGCACCTTTTTTTCCCCAGTAATTACATGTATACCAATTGGTAGCCAACGTATGTGGATCCCAATGTAAAGGAAGATCAATACCTAATCCCTTTTTGGCCATGATTACGGATGGATCACCGAACAAAACGGCATCGGCACCAGCTTCATAAACAAATTTTAAGTAATCTTCTAGTTCATCGACTTTATCATTATGAAAAATTCCATTCATCGCTACATATATTTTTTTATTTTTAGAATGGGCAAGTTCAATCGCCTTTTTTACATCTTCTCTTGAAAATTCGCCAGCAAGTCGTAGACCGAAACGCTCCTCTCCCACTACAAAACTATCAGCACCAGCCTCAATTAAAGGTAAGATATCATTCACACTGGTAGGTGTTAGTAATAACTCTGGTTTATTCATTTATTCCACCTCTTAACCTTTTTCATTCACTTTTTTTACAGTAATGGCTATTCCATCACCAACTGGCAATATAACGGTATGATAGTCTGGATGATTAATTAACCAATCATTAAATTGATTAATTTTCTTCCCTAACTTTTGTAAGCGTTTGTTTTCTGTTTCATATTCATAAACAAAACCTTTAAATAAAACGTTATCTGTAATAATGAGACTACGATTCGATAAAAAAGGTGTGAAATTTTCAAAAAAGCGTTTGTATTGGCCCTTTGCTGCATCAATAAACAAACAATCGAAAGGACCGTGTGTACGAACTTCATTTAAGAGATCAAATGCATCTCCTTTTAATAAAACAATTTGATCTGATTTATTTGCTTTTTCAATATAAGCTTCCGCCGTCTTTATTCTTTCTTCGTCACGTTCAATAGTGACAATTTGAGCATTGGTCGCATCCGACATCCGTAAAGCGGAATAACCAATGGCTGTCCCAATTTCTAAAATCTTGGTCGGCTGAAAAATACGCAATATTTGGAGGACTGTCTCCATACTATACGGGTCCATAATCGGGACATGGTTATCCTTTGCCAATTGTTCTATCTCTTGAAACAAATTTGTTCGTTTTGGCAATTTTTCGTATAAATATGCGATTAAGTTTTGATCCAACATGTAGGCGAAAACTCCTTTAGAAGTCTAAAATTTTTTCCATATAAAAAATATCTTTCATATAGAACGAAAGAACTTAAATACAAGAAAAAAGAGTCATTATGAGGGAAATCGCTAGGCATTTTCCATCATAAATGACGCTTTTTTAAACACGGCTAAAATACTTAGATTATTTTACCATAAATCATTTTAAAAAGCGATAGTAATCTTTCCGTGATTTACAGTAACGATAAATGATTATTTCCGATTCGCAATATGTTCATCATAATATTTTTGATGTTGTTCATAGTTTTCCGAGTACAACACTTCCCCTTCAGGTGTTGCTAAGAAAAATAAATAATCGGTATTTGGTGGGTAAAGGGCTGCATCAATCGAACTGACTCCACAATTGGCAATCGGTCCAGGGGGTAGACCTTCAATAACATAAGTATTATAAGGGTCTTGATATTGATAATCTTTAAACGTCAACCGCTCCTTATGTTCTCCCATAGCATAAATTACCGTCGGGTCAGTCTCCAATCCCATGCCTTCTTCCATTCGATTATAAAATACACTTGAAATTATTTTTCGATTTTCTTCATCCGGTGCTTCTTCTTCAATTAAAGAAGCAAGAGTAAGCACTTCATGTACTGTAAATCCTTTGTTTTGTATATCACTCAAATAAGGTTGGATGACTTCGTTTGTCTTATCGATCATCGGCATAATGATCTCTTCTATTGATGGATTTTTTTCATCATAACCATAAGTTGCAGGGAATAAATAACCTTCCAACGGATATTTGATATCTTCTTGCATCACATCTTCCGTTACTAATTGTGGATATTTTTCACGAACAGTTTGAATAAATGTAACACTGTTCACTTTATCTAATATTTCCTTTTCACTATAATCTGTTTTTTTAGCAATTTGTTCTGCAATTTCTTTTAAATGTAGTCCTTCTGGTATTGTTATGACAAGCTCATTTTTAATAACTTTACCAGTTTTCAAACTTGCAATTATTTCATCCAACGTCATCGATGGTGTTAATGAGTAAGTACCCGCTTGAAAGTCTGTCTCATTTTTTAATTTTAAGTAATATTTAAACACCGTTGCATTTTTTATAATTCCATGCTCTTCTAAAATTTGGGCAATTGTAGAAGAACCAGAACCAAGCGGAATTTCAACTTCAATTCTTTCATTTGAATCTGGATCTACTGGTTTTAATGCAGAACTAACAAATAGAACAACTCCTGTAATGGTTCCTGCTAAGAGCAATAGAATGGTCGATGTTATGATAAATACAATTCTTCTCGTCAATTTTGCTTCTTTATATTTATCAACCATGGCGTTTTCCTTCCCGTTATTTTTCTCTTCTTCCTTTGTAGTCATGAAAAATCCTCCTTTTGAAGAGCGAGAAAATTGTAGTTTTTCCTCGAAAATTCTCCTTGAACCATTATACTATAATTTTAATTTTTTTCATTAATATTCGTAATAAAAAAGAGCGACTTAAAAAGTCGCTCTTCCATCATCATTCCTTTATTCTTCATCTTCCGCCATAAACGTAGCAAGCATTTCTTCAATCATATCCCATTCTTCGTCGGTTTCAATCGGCATTAATTCACCTTGATCTTTACCTGGTTTAAAACTAGAAGCATGAATCTCAATTTCACCATCTTCATCTTCTTCTGCACTTACTGGGTAATAAAGTACATATGATTTGCCAAACTCTTCAGATTCAAAAGTAAAAAGAATTTCACACAGTTCTTCATTACCGTCTTCGTCAATGATTGTAATTTGATTTGCATCCTCCATAAAAATATCCTCCTATATAGAAAATTCAATACACATTTCCGTTAATGATTTTGGCTGTCTAAATAACCTTGTAAAATCATAACAGCTGCCATTTTATCAATGACCTTTTTCCGTTTTTTTCGGCTTACATCGGCTTCTAATAAAACACGTTCTGCGGCCATTGTAGATAGACGTTCATCCCATAGGACAACCGGGAGAGTAAACGTTTCTTTTATTCGTTCACTAAAAGCAATGCTTGCTTCCCCTCGCGGACCAATCGTACCGTTCATATTTTTCGGTAAACCGATCACGATCTTTTCTATTCCATACTGATCGATGATTTCCTTAAGTTCATCTAGTCCAAATTGCTCATTCTCTTCATCTATTTTAATTGTTTTAATTCCCTGTGCGGTCCAACCAAAGGCGTCGCTCACTGCAACGCCTATCGTTTTAGACCCGACATCTAAACCCATAATTCGCATTACATTTCCTCACGTTGTCGTTGTAAATAGGATTTTACTAATTCTTCAATAATTTCATCTCGTTCAAGTTTACGAATAATATTCCGCGCATCTTTATGTCTTGGAATATAAGCAGGATCACCAGACAATAAATATCCGACAATTTGATTAATCGGATTATACCCTTTTTCCTCGAGGGCAGAAAAAACTTGGAATATTACTTCTTTAACTTCTTGTTCTAACGGTTCTTCGGAAAAATTAAATTTCATCGTCCGGTCAAGTGAACCCATAGGAAAAGCACCTCGCTCTCTACTTCCTTCAAACACTTCTTGCTTTCATTGTACACTACTTATCCATTTTATGAAATGTTTTTTACGTATTCTTCGACAAATTGAAGAGCTTCATTTAGCTTGTTTGGATTTTTACCGCCTGCTTGAGCCATATCTGGACGTCCACCACCGCCGCCACCACAGATTGCAGCGACTTCTTTTATTAGTTTTCCTGCATGGTATTGATCGGTTAGGTCTTTCGTAACACCTGCAATTAACTGTACTTTTTCATCATGGACAGTTCCCAGGACAATTATACCGGATCCAATTTTTTGTTTTAAGTCATCCAACATTGTTCGTAATTGATTGGATTCCGTAATTTCAACTTTACTTACTAACACATTTATACTATTAATTTGTTTTACTGCATCAAGTAAGTTTCCAGCTTCTAAGTGGCTAAGTTTTCCTGTTAATGACTCGATTTCTTTATGCAATTCCTTGATTTCCTGTTGTAAGTGTTCGATTTTTGTTGGTATATCCTCCACTTTAGTTTTTAACTTTTTAGCGACCGTTTTTAGAAGGTTCATTTGATCACGCATAAATTGATAAGCTTTTTCACCTGTTACTGCTTCAATCCTACGAGTTCCTGCACCAATTCCGCTTTCAGAAATAATTTTAAAACTACCGATTACAGCCGTATTATTTACATGACAACCACCACATAATTCGATGGAGAAGTCGCCCATTTGAACGACACGAACGACATCACCATATTTTTCACTAAACAATGCCGAGGCTCCCATAGCTTTAGCTTCTTCCAATGGCTTATAGGAAATTTCCACAGGAATTGAAGCCCAAATTTGTTCGTTAACAAGTCGTTCAATTTGTTCAATTTCTTCCTCAGTCACTTGTCCAAAATGGGAAAAGTCAAACCGTAACCGGTCAGATTCAACAAGAGATCCTGCTTGATTAACATGTGAACCGAGTACATCTTTTAACGCTTGATGAAGCAAGTGCGTAGCGGAATGGTTTCTCTCGATATTGTTTCGGCTGATCGAATCAACTTGGGCAAATGCATGTAATCCTTCTTGAATCGTACCTTCAACAATTTTTACATGGTGTAAATTTTGACCGTGAGGTGCTTTTTGAACATCTTTTACTTCCAGTTTAAAACCTTCTCCACGAATTTCACCTCGGTCGCCAATTTCACCACCCATTTCTGCATAAAAAGGTGTTTGATCTAAGATAATTTGGACTTCTTCACCGGCTGAAGCAGAATCTTGTTTTATACCATCTTTAAATATGCCAATAATTTTTGCTTCAGATTCTAGTTTATCGTATCCAATAAAACTACTTTCCGCTGTGAAATCACCTAAATCTCCGCCTTGTACATGCATGGAATCGACATCTTGACGCGCTTGTCTTGCCCGTTCCCGTTGCGCTTGCATTTCTTTTTCAAATCCGTCTAAATCAATTTTCAAACCAGCTTCATCCGCATATTCTTCTGTTAATTCCACCGGAAATCCATACGTATCGTATAAACGGAAAACATCAACCCCATCAATTGTCTCTTTGCCATTTTCTTTCGCTTTATTAATCACTTCAGAAAGGATAGCTAATCCATCATGAATGGTTTCATGGAATCGTTCCTCTTCATTTTTTATCACGCGTTGGATAAAATCACACTTTTGGCGTACTTCTGGATAGTAATCTGCCATGATTTCACCAACAACTGGAACTAATTCATACATGAACGGACGTTCAATGCCAATTTTCATTGCGTAGCGAACTGCACGACGTAGTAAACGACGTAACACATATCCACGTCCTTCATTAGAAGGCAATGCACCATCACCGACTGCAAAAGCTACCGTTCGAATATGGTCAGCAATCACTTTAAATGCAACATCCTGGTCTGTATTTTCCCCATATTTCATCCCCGAAATCGCTTCGGTTTGTTGAATAATCGGCAAGAATAAATCTGTTTCAAAGTTTGTTTTCGTATTTTGTATAACGGATGCCATCCGTTCTAGTCCCATACCGGTATCAATATTTTTCTTAGGTAGTGGGGTATATGTACCATCTGGGTTATGATTAAATTGAGAGAACACTAAGTTCCAAATTTCTAAGTAGCGTTCATTTTCCCCACCTGGATACAATTCTGGATCATTTGGGTCATCACCATATTCTGATCCTCGATCATAGAAAATTTCTGAGTTTGGTCCACTTGGTCCTTCCCCAATATCCCAAAAGTTCCCTTCTAATCGAATGATGCGTTCTTCCGGTATACCAACTTTTTCATGCCAAATTTTATAGGCTTCATCATCTTCCGGATGAATCGTAACAGATAATTTTTCTGGTTCAAAACCAATCCAGTTTGGACTTGTTAAAAATTCCCATGCCCAAAGAATCGCTTCTTCCTTAAAGTAATCTCCAATTGAAAAGTTGCCTAACATCTCAAAAAATGTATGGTGGCGTGCAGTTTTTCCAACATTTTCAATATCATTTGTCCGAATTGATTTTTGTGCATTTGTGATTCTTGGATTTTCAGGTTTTACACGTCCATCAAAATACTTTTTCAATGTAGCTACACCGCTGTTTATCCAAAGAAGAGACGGATCATCTACTGGAACTAAAGAAGCACTAGGTTCAACTTTATGACCTTTCTCTTGGAAAAAGTCTAAAAACATACGACGAATTTGTGCACTCGTTAGTTTTTTCATAATTGTTTTCCTCCTTTTAAACTTTCATTTTGGAACGAGAATTTATAGAAAACATATAATTTAAAATGGTTAACGAAAGCTGTTATACATACTTACAGCAAATAAAAAACTCTTCTCCCAAAATTCAGGGACGAAGAGTTTGTATCCGTGGTACCACCCTGGTTATGAAAATCTAAACTAGAAAGATTTCCATCACTCAAAACCGATAACGCCGGTTTGCGGCAGGGATTAGCTGCACTCAGGAGTAGCCTTCTGTTACCCTATACTGGAATTTCTTTCAGCCACGGAAATTCCTCTCTTAAAGTTAGTAGTAACATACTCGTTCCATCAACGTGTTCATTGTTATGAATTATCCTAATTGGATTATATTTCATCATTCAAACTTTTGTCAAATTCGAGTCGTCAGTATTTTTTATTTCATTGTTCTTCCATTTTATTTTGATCATCTTCAATTTCACGACTTTGAATTTGATCAAAGATCTGTTTTAAGGTCGTTTTGATTATCGCAACGATAGGGACAGCAAAGATCAATCCAACAACACCGCCGACTTCACCACCGATCAAAATTGAGAAGATAATCATCAATGGATGCATTTGTAATGATCTTCCCATAATTAATGGCGATAGAACATTCCCTTCTAAAAATTGAAGCACAATAACAATGACAATAACAAGGATAACGGTCTTCATGGACATTGTAGCAGCCACGATCACTGCAGGAACAGCTCCAATAATGGGGCCAAAATAAGGGATCACATTGGTCATCCCGAGTACAGCTCCTAGCAATAATGGATATTTTAATTTTATTAGCCAAAAAAGAAGTGCTGAAATCGTACCGACCGTAGCAGATACAATAAACTGCCCACGAATATAACTTCCTAGTGAAGTATCTACATTTCTAATAAATATTTTCATCTGTTTGCGCCATTTTTTAGGAACGATTGACCAAAATGCATCCGTTAAATAGGAAATATCTTTAATCATATAAAAAGCAATAAAAGGAATCAGTAAAATTAAAAAGATTGACTCCAAAAGCCAAAGAAAAAAGTTTTTCACCCGGTCTAAAATTTGTTCAAATTCACCATAGATGACATGTAAACTTTCATTAATTTGTTTATGTATACCTAACGGCCACGACTTTGTCTTTTTTTCAATCGTATCAACAATTCCTTCTAATTGGGCAAAAAATTGTGGTAAATTCTCAGATAAATCCCGTAATTGTTGGATAAATACCGGTATCCCTTTATAGATTCCATACCCGATCCCACCAAAAAATAGGATATAAACAATCATGACGGATAGCCACCATTGCAAACCATTTTCATGTAATTTGTGAATAAAAGGATAAAGTAAATAAGCGATAAAGGCGGCTAATACAAAAGGGAAAGCAACAGTTAAAATCACTCGTAAAATCGGTTGCCAAATGGGACTTATTTTAATAAAAACAAATAAAACGATAAATAATAAAAGTAAAAAACCTAAGCGGTAAAACCATTTGACCTTAATATCCATCAGTAAGCCTCCCAAATGTAGTTTGGGAGAAACGGTAAACTTTATGCATGGTAACGCCGTTCTTCTTCAGAAAATAAATCATCAAGTGAGGATAGTGTACCGTCTTCTTCCACTTGATGCGTATGAATAATCCCTTTTGAAAGCGATAATTCAATAAAGCAGTGCCAACAGTAATATTGATTGATACCAATTTTCCCGATATCTTTACTCCGGCAATTTGGACAAATTAGTTCCATTCCATACCACCTCGCAATTTATGGTAAATATGCTAAGATTATGTCCAAATTGCCTTCAAAATAAACGTGTATAAATAGAAAAGGCCGTCTTATCAACGGCCATCTTTTAAAAATATAGGTATCATCCTTCATTTACTTTTTCTTGTTCTTCCATAAAGTCATATGGTGTGATATCTCCCATTCCAATCATCGGGTCAGTATTCATTAATGCTTCTTCATATGAGATCGCCAAAGCATCGTTGGTTATTTCAACTTCTTGATTTTGTTCTTTTATTGGAACCATTTTTTTCAATAACCGTTCTGTCAACGTTGTATTGCGGAAATTGACATCTGTCTG
This sequence comes from Pallidibacillus thermolactis, assembly GCF_025660415.1. Classification (NCBI taxonomy): domain Bacteria; kingdom Bacillati; phylum Bacillota; class Bacilli; order Caryophanales; family Bacillaceae; genus Pallidibacillus; species Pallidibacillus thermolactis. The sequence goes on along the minus strand of NZ_JAOUSE010000001.1, from coordinate 96,723 downwards.
ATTAACAGCTATTTGAAATGATTCTTCTTCCCCGCATAGAATTAACTTATCTTTTGCCCTTGTAATAGCAGTGTATAATAAATTCCGCCGCAGCATGCGATAATAACCACGAACCATTGGTAATATCACAACGGGAAATTCACTACCTTGTGATTTATGAATACTACAGCAATAGGCTAACGTAATTTGGCTTAAATCCTGTCTCGTATATGTAATTTCCGTCCCCTCAAAGGAAACGATTAGTTGATCGGTTTTGTCTTCTGTTTCTTTCGCAAAAAATATGCTGACAACTTCACCAATATCGCCATTAAATACGTTCTTTTCCGGTTGATTTACTAATTGCAACACTTTATCACCGACACGATAGACAACATCACCAAATTTCAGTTCTCTTCGTTTTTTGTCTGAGTCGTTCTTTCCATTAAAAATTCCTTGCAAAATTTTGTTCAATTGATCAATTCCGGCAGGTCCGCGATACATCGGTGCCAACACCTGAATATCCTTGGAAGTATAACCTTTATTAACAGCGTGACCAACCACTTGTTTAACAACTTCTGGAATTTGGCTTGTACTACAAGATATAAAGGAACGATCCCTTTGTGGTTTTTTCAAGTCTTCCGGCAGTTTTCCATTTTTTATTGAATGGGCTAACTGAATAATGGTAGATCCGCTTTCTTGACGATATATTTCTTTTAAACGTACAGTTGGAATCAAATCGGCTGCAAGCAAATCTTTTAAAACTTGTCCAGGACCTACAGATGGTAATTGATCTTCATCTCCGACTAGGATCACTTGCACATGATCTGGTATTGCTTTAAAAAGATTATGGGCTAGCCATATATCAACCATCGACATTTCATCGAGGATGATGATTTTTCCTTCAATTGGATTTTCTTCGTTAAAATCAAACGTGTTGGAACCGTTCCAACCTAACAACCGATGAATCGTAACAGCCGGCAACCCTGTTGATTCCGTCATCCTTTTTGCGGCACGCCCTGTAGGCGCAGCTAATACGAACGGAAACACCTCATCTTTTTTATAATCTTTCGGGTCGAGGGAACATCCATGTAATTCCGCATATAATTCAACAATTCCCTTTATAACCGTTGTCTTCCCAGTACCAGGTCCACCCGTTAAAATTAACATCGGTGAGGAAAGTGCGGTTTGAATGGCTTCCCGTTGGGATGGAGCATACTCAATCCCTAAACGATCTTCTAATTCCCCTAGCGCTAGTAAAAATTCCGATTCAGGAAAACTTTCAGCAAATTCTTTTTGATCTAAAATACGTTTTATATTATTTACAAGTCCCTTTTCCGAATAAAAAATGGAAGCCAAATAAACGCGGTCTTCTTTTGATACTACTTTTCCTTCTTCTTCAAGTTTTAATAATTCAACTTCTATATCTTCGAGCGGGATTTCAATAGGTTGAGTAGATTCGAGCATTTGTTTTACTGAAAAAACAAATTCACTTTTTTCCAAATAACAATGACCTTCCTGCATACAATCAGCATCTAATTTATATAAACATGCTGCTTTAATCCGGTCAGGATGATTACCTTGAATCCCTAATTTTGATCCAAGTTCATCAGCTCGGCTAAAGCCGATACCTTCTACATCTTCTACTAGACGATAGGGATTCGATTGAATAATTTCTAACGTCTCATCTTTGTAAACTTGAAAGATGCGCATCGCTAAAGCCGCTCCAAAGCCTAGCTCATTTAATCCAATCATAATTTTTTCAAGACCTTGGTGTTCCACAAGTGTTTCATATATTGTTTTTGCTTTGTCCGCTGACAATTTTGGGATTGTATCCAGTAAGGAAGGATTTTCAAGTATTCTAGAAATTGCATTTTCTCCTAGCAGGTCCACTATTGATTCTGCCGTTTTCTTACCAATACCTTTAAATAGGTCACTAGACAAATATTGAATTATCCCTTGTTTGGTTTTCGGTATATCTTTTCGGACATGTGTTACATTAAACTGGCGGCCGTATTTCGGATGTTCTTGAAACTTCCCATAAAAAATATATGTTTCCTCTTCATAAACATGGGGGAAATATCCAATAACAACGATTTCCTTTTCCTTGAATTCTATATTTGTTTCCTCCACTTTAATTCGTAAGACGGTATAAAGATTTTCTTCATTTCGAAAGATCGTTACGATTGGATGGCCTTTTATGTATGTTTCCAATGCTTCATTCATGGATGCTTCCCCCTTTCTATACTAATTTTTTAAATATATGTCAACAACATAACAAATTGTATCATTTGAACATTTTCCTAACATCATTATAGTCAAAAGTTAGATAAAAGAACAGAAGGACTAGCACTTGAATTAAAGTGACTAGTCCTTATTTCATCTAGTTAACCGACATAAGTTAACTGCTTTTCATTCTTAAAGATTTTATCAATTGTCCCGCCACCTAAACATTCTTCACCATTGTAAAACACAACAGCTTGACCAGGTGTGACAGCACGAATCGGTTCATCAAAAATAACTTCCACTTCATCATTGTCAAGTAAACGTACTGTAACATTATTATCTGGTTGACGGTAACGGAATTTTGCCGTACAACGAAATTCCTTCGGTTTTTCCTTATTTGAAACCCAACTTACTTTTGTAGCAATAATAGCATCTGAATATAACGCCTCATTATGGAAACCTTGACCGACTAGTAGGACATTCCGTTCTAAATCTTTTCCAACCACAAACCAAGGATCACCGTCACCACCAATGCCAAGTCCATGCCGTTGACCAATTGTATAATACATTAATCCTTGATGTTCACCTTTATATTCACCCGTCAATGTTTCCATTCTTCCCGGTTGCGCAGGTAAATATTGACTTAAAAATTCTTTAAAATTCCGCTCACCAATGAAACATATGCCTGTACTATCTTTTTTATTTGCCGTTGCTAATCCTGCTTTCTTGGCAATTTCTCGTACTTCAGGTTTCGTTAAATGGCCTAGCGGGAACATAACTTTGGAAATTTGATCTTGGGACAATTGATTCAAAAAGTACGTTTGATCCTTATTAGAATCAACACCACGAAGCATTTTTGTTTCGCCATCTTCTACGATAACTCTGGCATAGTGACCTGTCGCTAAATAATCAGCTCCTAATTTCAGTGCATGGTCAAGAAATGCTTTAAATTTGATTTCTTTATTACACATTACATCTGGATTCGGTGTCCGACCAGCTTTATATTCATCTAAAAAGTACGTAAATACTTTGTCCCAGTACTCTTTTTCAAAGTTGACCGCATAATACGGAATGCCAATTTGGTTTGCAACGCGAATCACATCTTCATAATCTTCCGTTGCTGTACAAACACCAAATTCGTCTGTATCATCCCAGTTTTTCATAAAAATACCGATCACATCATAACCTTGCTCCTTTAATAGATAGGCCGCTACCGAGGAATCAACACCGCCACTCATACCGACAACAACCCGGGTATTTTTTGGGTCTTTCATTGCTTTACCTCCACTTTTAATCTGTAAGTCTTTTCACAACTTTTGCCGTGATTTTAGCTATATCTTCTACATCTTCAAGGGTGACCCCTAATCCAAAACTAAATCGAATGGAATTAAATAATTCATCAGATTCACTACCATACATCGCCCGTAACACATGACTCGGTTCTAAGGAACCCGCAGTACAAGCAGAACCACTGGAAGCCGAAATCCCTTCAAGATCTAGATTCACTAAAAAAGCTTCCACATCTGTTCCTGGAAATGAAACATTGATAATATGCGGTAGATAATTCGATTCACTTCCATTGATTTTAAAGTTGATGGATTCTTCTTTCAACCGTTGAATGAATTTTTCTCGTAACTGTTCATAAAAATCATATTTCTTTTGACGGTCTTTTTGTATAATTTCAACTGCCTTTTTAAAACCAGCGATCCCTGGAACATTTTCTGTACCTGCTCGACGTTTCCGTTCTTGTTCGCCCCCATAGAAATACGGTTGTAATCGGACACCTGTGTTTTCATATAGGAAACCGATCCCCTTCGGTCCGTTAATTTTATGGGCGGAAACGGATAATAAATCGATATGCATTTTTTTTACATCAATCGGTAACAATCCATAAGCCTGAACGGCATCTGTATGAAAATATGCTTGATGATCAGAGAGAAGCTGACCAATTTCAGCAATCGGTTGTATTGTACCGACTTCATTATTTGCAAACATAACAGAGACCAAAATCGTATCATCCCGTAAGGCATTTTTCACATCTTCAACAGATACGCGCCCTGTTTTATCAACAGGCAAATACGTCACTTCAAACCCATTTTGCTCTAAAAATTCACAAGTATGCAGAACTGCATGATGTTCAATGGCTGTCGTTATAATATGTTTTCCTTTATCCTTGTTCGCATAAGCCGTACCAATTAAAGCCATATTATCTGCTTCAGTCCCACCGCTTGTAAAAATAATTTCATTGAAATTAGCATGAATGGATTTCGCAATGACGTTTCTTGCCTCATCTATTATCTTTCTTGCTTCACGTCCGTAAGCATGAATACTTGATGGATTGCCGTATATATGATGCATAACCTTTGTCATTTCTTCAACGACATCTGGATGAATCGGAGATGTTGCTGCATAATCTGCATAATACTTATTCATCATTACACCTACTTTATTTTAAAAAGCTCTTGTTTTTGAAAAATAATTACTCAAATCAATTTACAACAAGTAACATTAAATGTAAAACATATAGCCTCTCATATCATCATCTTCAGATTCATGATGTTGGGCTAAATCCGCTAAAGTTGTTTGGTCTAATACGTTTTTAATAGCGTCGCTAATCCGAATCCATAGCTCACGTTTGGCAGGTTCCTCTTCCTCAATCCCTTCCACCAATTGGATTGGCCCCTCCAACACTCGAATAATATCACCCGCAGTAATTTTTTGTGGTTCTTTTGATAAAATATAACCACCGTAAGCGCCTCGTATGCTTTTTACTAAACCGGCATTTCGTAATGGAGATACAATTTGTTCTAAATAATGTTCGGATAAATTATTCGATTGTGCAATTGTTTTTAATGGAAGTGGATTACCATCTCCATACTTTTTAGCTAATTCAATCATAATGGTTAAGCCATATCTTCCTTTTGTTGAAATCTTCATTTTTGCACCTCTTTACCACTTACAATTTCATTGTTGACAATTTTCGCCACTTTTACTATGTCCATAATCTTATTTGTCACTTTATAAAAATATGTAATGGCTGCTCCAGACACATGCCCGATTGTTAAGCTAATGATGATCGTTCCAATATGAACCGGTCCCCCTAAAAGCGAACCAATCATTAATACAGAAACTTCCATGATTAACCGTACATTGGGTACTTTCCAACCCTTTTTTAAATGCAAAGCCATCATTAAACTATCTCTCGGTCCGGTCCCAAACTGAGCGGAAATATAAATTCCCATTCCGATCGCCATAATGATGATCCCTACTAATAATAGAAGGAGCTTACTCCAAAAGTAAATAGGTTCGATCGGCAAAAGTAGAAATAAATCCACAAACACACCGACAAATAATAAATTAAAATAAGCTCCGGGTTTAGGCCAGCTTTTTAGTATGATTGCAGACGTTCCTAAAATAATAATACCAACAATAATGTTCCATGTGCCAATGGACAAACCGAATTGTTGGTATAAGCCAATATGTAACACATCCCATGGTGATACGCCTAAATCAGCTTGAATCGTCAGTACAATCCCGAAGGACATCATCATTATTCCGATAAAAAAGATGGTAAATTGCACAATTTTTTCTCTTATCTTCATCGAAGGATCTACCACCTCTCTGAACAGGGGAAAGCTACCCATATCTATCGAATTATAGCATAATTTCCATTGTAAAACTATATGCAAATGATGGATCTCAACGAAAAAAGAAAAGATTTTGAATATTATGCTGAAAAAGACTCACTCCTTTTCCCAACGTTTTCTTTATGCTACATTAAACATAGAACATATATTCTGATTGTGAAAATCGATTGAAGGTGAAAAAAGATGAGTGGAAAACCATTGGCATATCGCATGCGACCAAGGGTAATCGATGAGGTTGTCGGACAACAACATCTCGTAGGAGAAGGAAAAATCATTCACCGGATGGTCAAAGCAAGACAATTGTCATCGATGATTCTATACGGTCCCCCTGGAGTCGGCAAAACATCCATCGCCAGCGCCATTGCCGGTAGTACAGATTATGCCTTTCGCATGTTAAATGCCGTTACCAATAATAAAAAAGATATGGAAATCGTCGTTGAAGAAGCGAAAATGAGCGGAAAAGTGATTTTACTTCTTGATGAAGTTCATCGGCTCGATAAGGCTAAACAAGATTTTCTTTTACCATACTTAGAAAACGGAATGATTGTTTTAATTGGTGCAACCACTGGAAACCCATACCATGTGATCAACCCTGCGATTAGAAGCCGATGCCAAATCTTTGAATTAAAACCTTTACAACCGAAAGATGTAAAAATTGTATTACAACGAGCACTTAAAGATAAAGAACGAGGGCTTGGCAAATACCCAGTAAAAATTGAAGATGAAACATTAGAATTTATTGCGACACGATCAAACGGGGATGTCCGCAGTGCTTTAAACGGTCTTGAATTAGCTGTCCTTTCTACGGAAAAAAAGGAAGACGGGTGGATACATATCGATATATCTGTTGCTGAAGAATGTATACAGAAAAAAAGTTTAAACCATGACAAAGACGGAGATGCTCATTATGATGTATTATCCGGTTTTCAAAAATCCATCCGGGGCAGTGATGTTAACGCCGCTTTACACTACCTCGGACGATTAATTATAGCCGGCGATTTACCAAGTATCGCAAGAAGACTATTGGTGATTGCTTATGAAGATGTTGGTCTCGCCAATCCAATGGCGGCAGTACGAACGCTGGCTGCTGTACAAACGGCTGAACGGATTGGCTTTCCCGAAGCACGGATACCTCTAGCCAATGCGGTGATTGATCTTTGCTTATCGCCGAAATCAAATTCGGCCTATTTAGCCATCGATGCAGCGATTTCCGATATCGAGAATGGGAAAGGGGGAGAAGTCCCGGATCATTTAAAAGATGCCCATTACAGCGGTGCGAAAAATTTAGGTCGTGGGATTGGTTATAAATACCCGCATGATTATAACGGTGGCTGGGTTGATCAACAGTATCTGCCAGATACGTTAAAAGACAGAAAGTATTATGAACCGAAGAAGACAGGAAAATATGAAACGGCTCTAGCGCAAGTTTATGAAAACATAAATAAATTAAAAAACAAATAGAAGTAAATGTAGGAGCGTTTAAACAACAAATAAATAGTTGGGGGAGACTCCCTCCCCCTCTTACAATCATATGGTTATTCGTTCCACTCAATCATGAATTTCGTTCCCCCTCTGATATAGTTTAATAGATGTAGATCTTCTTTTATGACTTGCCCGATCACGTTTACCTTTTGATCAGCTTCCAAAGAACGTTTTGTAATCTGTATTTCTCCTTGATATCTCCCATATAGACGATTGTCAACAGTTATAGCGCCAACAGGACGATCGATAGTGTTATATGGTTCTACAGAAAAATCGCCCATTAAGCCATATAAACGTGATTCAGCCGATCGAATTACATCCCTTGCTGCATCGAGACGATTCGTTTGAATTTGTTTAAATCGGTCCATGATTCGTTTGTCATCTGTAAAAGGATGTGCTCTAAGGAAGATAGTTCCATCTTTGAAATATGCAAATTGTTTAGCCGATGACTGACAAATTGTTGGATCACCAATAAAGATTTTATCTACTGATGGATGGTGATAGAAATCAAGATATGCTGCAAATGTGGTTAAATCACGATGTTCCTCGATCGTAGGCAATCCTTTATATAAAGGACCTCTTCTTATTCCATCTCCAGGTATAAACGCCATTACGCTTAATTTTTCAGACTTTAACCACTCATTCCGTTGATAAAACTCTTTTGTATCTAAGCCTGTTTCAGGACGCGGATAAAAATTATGCCAAGCTTCTACAGATGATGGAATAAAATTATATTGTTTTAGTTTATTTACATTCTCTTCCGTTAACGTACTGGCATTTAAGGCAATTTTCATTTTTCTAGAAAGATTTGCGATTAATTCTTCTGATAATCCATAATCCACTCGTAACCCTGTTATTCCCCACTCCTTCAATTTTTCTGCTTTTTCCCAAGTAACGCCTAAATAAACAAGAGATTTGGGTGATATATCTGCAACTAGCTCCATTTTGTATTGTTTGGCCAATGAACCAAGTTCTTTTAGACGGGTTGCATATAGACTTGGGTCATCTTCTGGAATATGGAGTGAAGTAAATATACCTCTACATCCAAGATTACTCATGGTGTGAATATATTCTCTTTGATGATCAGATATTGGCTCATTTAAGTAAATGGAGATACCTAGCATATCAAAAACTCCTCTCCTTAATAGGTGAAAACCGTTTAATATTTTCTTAATAAAAAAAGGGGACGTTCATCCCCATTTCAATGTTTCATCATTAAAAGTTTTCATCCATCTCTTTTTTATATCCGAAGAAATACGTAAATAGAAAACCAGCAGTATAAGTGATTAATAATCCTAGGAAGTAAACCAAATATTTATTGTCCACAATAAGTGGGATTAAAGGTATACCTGAAACACCTATTCCACGTGCTGCTGTATGCATTACAGCTTGGAATGCACCACCAACAGCCGCACCAAGACAAGCGGTAATAAACGGACGTCCTAAAGGCAAGGTAACCCCATACAATAATGGTTCTCCGATTCCTAAGAAACCGGTTGGTAGTCCACCTTTAATGACATTTTTCATTCGTTTATTTTTGGTTTTTACATAAATGGCGATCGAAGCACCAACTTGACCCGCACCAGCCATGGCTAAGATTGGAAGTAAGGCAGTAGAACCGACGGTATTAATTAACTCCATATGAATTGGTGTTAATCCATGATGAAGTCCTAACATAACTAGTGGCAAGAAGAATCCTGCTAATAAACCACCAGCTACAATTCCACCTATATCAAGGATGACATGGATCGCGTTTGTAATACCATCGGAAATGTAACCTGTTATTGGCTGAACAGCCGCAATTGTTAAAAGACCTACTGTTAAGAGCGTTAATAATGGCGTTATAATAATATCAACTGCATTCGGTACAAATTTCCGATATTGTTTTTCAAAGAAAACCATCAAGCCTGCTGCAAACATGACACCAAACAATCCGCCTCTGCCGGGTACTAAATTTTGTCCAAACAGTACAACATCCGCTAATCCAGGATGCATTGTAATAATACCAGCGATCGCACCTAATACTGGTGTTCCCCCAAATTCTTTTGCTGTATTCCAACCAACAACGATGGCTAAATAAGCGAATAAACTTCCGCCCAATATTGCCAAGATTTGCATCCAAGTTAAATTTTCATCAACACCGGCATTTTTAAGAAAGCCAACAGCTCCATTTATAATTCCTGATGCAACAAGTCCAGGTATTAAAGGGATGAAAATGCTTCCAATTTTTCGTAAAAGGTTTTTGACTGGTGTATTGTTTTTCCCTTTAAGCTCATTCTTTTTCAGTTTGACGGGATCGTCTTCATTCACATCCATGACCTCACCCATTTTAATTCCTGTTATACGAGAAATCTGTTCGGATACTTTATTCACTGTCCCAGGTCCGACAACAATTTGCAACGTATCATCTTCAATTACGCCCATAACACCGTCTAACTCTTTTAATTGAGCAATATTGGCTTTACCATCTTCTTTTAGATTAATGCGGACCCTTGTCATACAGTGGGTAAAAGAATGAATATTTTCTTTTCCACCAATGTGTTCCAGTATCCCCCTTGCCAACAACTCTTCTTTTTTCATAACTTCCCCTCCACTGTTAAGGTTTTATTTCGTATTTCTAATAAACCCATTTGACTTTTCTAACTTGTCAAGCGCTTCTTCATAGGAGCAATTCAATAAAATCATTACAATGGCTGGTTTTACTTCTTGGTTCGCTCGTAGAAAATAGGTTTGTGCAGTATCGTAATCAACCCCTGTAGCTTCCATAATGATTCTCTTTGAACGTTCTACTAACTTTTTATTTGTAGGCTGTACATCTACCATTAGATTTTCATATACTTTTCCAATTCCAATCATAGAAGCAGTTGAGATCATGTTGAGCACAAGTTTTTGCGCAGTACCAGCTTTTAATCGAGTTGACCCCGTTAATACTTCAGGACCTGTTTCAACTTCGATCGCGATTTGGGCGATTTTTCCTATCACTGAATGTTTATTATTGCTAATACTAGCGGTGGTTGCTCCGACTTCGTTCGCGTATTTGAGTGCACCAATAACATATGGTGTTCTACCGCTTGCAGCTATTCCAACAACGACATCTTTTTCGTTAATCGAAATCGCTTTCAAATCCAGTTGACCTGATTCTTCATCATCTTCCGCACCTTCAATGGCTTTTAAAATGGCTTTCTCACCTCCTGCAATCAATCCCTGAACTAATGTAGGTTCAACCCCAAAAGTAGGCGGACATTCGGAAGCATCTAATATACCAAGACGACCACTAGTCCCCGCACCGACATAGATCAATCTCCCACCATTTTTGAAAGCTTTCACCACTCCTTTGACAACGCTTTCAATATTGTCAATTTCTTTTTTTACGGCCAAAGGAACGGTAGCATCTTCTTCATTCATTAATAATAAAACCTCTTTAATCGACTTATTATCTAATTCCATGCTTTTTGGGTTTCTTAATTCTGTTGTTAATTTTTCTAGCATCGTCTCACCCTTTTGTGTAGTTTTCTTTCATACTTTTATTTTACCTTTATAGAAATAAAGTGTCAACCATTTTAATTATTTTTGTGAAATAAAATTTCAAACGATGGAATATTCCCCCTTTCATTTTCATATTTTTTATCTTCTTAGTCGTATAACTTCATCTCTAGCTTCTTTATATTGATGAATGACTTGTTCACCTTTCATATGAAATACACTTAAATACAGCGCATCGATAATTGTTAGTTGAGTCATTCTTGAAGGGATGCTCGCAATCCGATAATCATGCTCTACAACTGGAGTACATAATTTTATATCAGATTCTTTATATAGTGGTGACTTGTCCATATTCGTGATCGCAATCACGGTAACACCTTTCGATTTAGCAAATCTTGCCAATTCTAACACATCTTTTGTTTTTCCTGACATACTTACCGCTATTAATACAGACTTTTCACTTAAAAACGGAATTAATGATAATAAAAAATGAAAATCTTGATGTGTTGTACATTGAAACCCTAACCGAGTAAATTTATAATAACCGTCAATAGCAGCCGTAGCAGACCCTCCAACACCAAAAAAGACGATTCGATCCGCTTCATATAATAATTCTACTGCTTTTTCAAATTCTTTTCTGTCTAAAGATGCTGGCGTCGCCTCGATCGCTGATTTATTCACATACGTCACTTTTTGAAATAAATCATAAGGTTTATCCCGTTTTTGCAAAATATTAAAATCGGTTAAATTTAAGTCTGAGAGGGTAATATCTTTGACTAGTTCTAATTTAAAGGATTTAAAGCTACCGATACCAATCGATTTACAAAATCGGACAACACTTGACTCGCTGACATCACTATTTTTAGCCAAGTCTTTTGTAGTCATATTCGGTACTAGTTCCGGATGTTTCAATACGTATTCCCCGATTTTCCTTTCTGCATCTGATAGTTTGTTTAAATTTTGTTCGATTCGTAATAATAAAGAACTCATTTTTTCACATCCTCAATTTGTTTCACTGATTTGAAATAAAATTTCATCTTTAAATATATTATATATAAAACCATTCATTCCTTCATCATCATTGTGTACTTTAAAGAACTTAGGAAAACCGCCCGAATGACTTGGGCGGTTTATTCTTGTCATCATATATAAAGTGAAAATATAAAAAAAGGGGAATGTTATATTGTTATTCGACGTAATAAAACTAATCATCGTCTACTGGATATACACCATTTTCATCGTGAACTTCACGACCTGTAAGGGGTGGGTTAAATACACAAACGACACGCATATCAACTTTTCCACCGCGTAAAATATGTTCATCATGTTGATCTAAAGCATATAAGGTACCTGGTGTAATTTTATACACCTTCCCGTCCGAAAGGGTTTCTACTTCACCTTCACCCTCAATACAATATACCGCTTCTAAATGGTTTTGATACCATATATGTGTTTCTGTCCCCGCTTTTATAAGTGTATCATTTACGGAAAACCCCATGCCATCTTTTTTAGTTAACAACCGTCTGCTAATCCAAGTTTCACCATCTACGTCATGCTCAGTCCCTATAATTTGATCTAAATGAACAACTTTCATATTTATTCCTCCGTATAAAAAACTATAGTAATATTTTTCACATTTACTTATACAGTAATCAGTTTTTGTTGTTTCACCACTGCATCAATACTTTGTTCAATAATCTCAAATCCTTTTTTCAATTCCTCTATTTCAATTGTTAATGGTGGAAATAGTTTGAACACTTCATCTATTGGCCCAGAAGTTTCCATAATCAAACCTCTCTTAAATGCTTCTTGACAAACTTTTGCAGCTAAGTCTTTTGCTCCACATTTTATCCCTTGCATCAAGCCACGACCTTGTCGGTTTCCTTTCAGTTCAGGAAAGTCCTTTACCAACCTTTGCAAAAAGTCCGTTACAACATTTGCTTTCTTCTGAATATCTTTTTCAAAGGAATCGTCATCCCAATAATTTAAACTTTCTACAGCGGTAACAAATGCTAAGTTATTGCCACGAAACGTTCCATTATGTTCACCTGGTTTCCATTGATCCAGTTCGGGTTTAAATAAAGTGATAGCCATTGGAAGCCCATAGCCACTAAGGGATTTCGATAGGCAAACAATGTCTGGCTTGATTCCAGCGGGTTCAAAACTAAAGAACGTTCCTGTTCGGCCAATTCCAGCTTGAATATCATCCACAATTAATAAAATGTTATATTCTCTGCAAACTTCTTCAATTCTTTTTAGCCAATGGAATCTAGCCGCATTGATGCCTCCTTCACCTTGGACTGTCTCAAGTATTACTGCAGCGGGTTTGTCCAAGCCACTACCACTGTCTTCCAAAATTTGCTTGAGATACTCCACTGTGTCGAAATCCTCTTCAAAATAATTGTCAAATGGAACTGAAATTGTATTTTGCAATGGGACTCCGGCACCTTTGCGTTTCATTGCATTTCCTGTAACAGAAAGAGAACCGAGGGTCATACCATGGAAACCATTCGTAAAACTAATAATATTTGTCCGACCAGTTACCTTTCGTGCAAGTTTTAATGCACTTTCTACAGCATTTGTTCCTGTCGGACCAGTAAACATCACTTTATATTGTAAATTTCTTGGTTTCAAAATCACTTCATTGAATTTTTCTAAGAAATTTCGTTTCGCTTCAGTTGCCATATCAAGACTATGGGAGATATTATCTTGTAAAATATAACGGACTAAAGCATCTTGCATTTTTTGATTATTATGACCGTAATTTAAGGCACCAGCGCCCGATAAAAAATCTAAATATTCCTTACCCTCTTCATCCCACAATTTACTTCCCTTCGCCTTTGTAAAAACGGTGGGGAAACTTCTACAATAAGCACGGACTTCAGACTCTAATTGTTCAAAAATTGCCAGCGAATTTTTATATTTTTTGGACATTGTTCTGGACATACCTCCAATAAATCATCATTATTTTTTTATCGGTCCAATTCGATAAAGTAGTTCTTGCTCATGGGAATCATCCGGAAACCACTCTTTTGGAAAACATCGATGAACGGTATAATTTGTGTTCATCTTTTCAGCAAATCCTGTAAAAAGGGATTTAGATGCATAATTCGAAGGAGTTACGGTTGCTTCTATGTACGATACATGTTGACAACCTTCACTTTCAATCAGCGCTTTTAACATCTTTGTTGCAATTCCTTGCTTTCGGTAACGTTGATCAACACCAATTTGCCATACAAAAACGGTATCTTGTCGATCCGGTTGAACAAAACCTGTAACAAAACCTGCTAATGTTTCTTTAGCCTTCGCAACAATACATGTCTTTTTAAAAAATTTACTCATCATGATATAGCAGTAAGGAGAGTTTGAATCGAGCGTAGAACTTTTTACAAGTTCATACATGTCTCGTCCATCAACATCAGTTGGATTGATATATTGTATACTTGTATGTTTGGTTATCAATTGGCCACCTCCTTTTCTCCTCATTTTTATTCTCATTGGTTGTTTATGTTAATATCTCATTTTGTAATAAAAAGTGATGTCAAATGCACCAAAGAGAATATAGTGTCATGTTAACAATAGATGGTATAGTAATCAAATTATTATTTTTATTCAGAATTTGATTAAAACATGATTCAACAGCATGACGTTGGGTTACGGTATGCTTTATTCAAAATAACTTTAATATTCTTTGTCATTATCCCTTTTGTCTTATAAATGATTTTTAATGATGATCAAATGGGAATAGACGAGTAAAAAGAAAAAACCGCACTCAATGATTTGTAAAGCAAACCAATAAGTGCAGTTCATTTTTGTGATTTTTTAACTTTATATTTATATTTTTAAAAAAAAAGAGGTCCCAATTGTGCCGTCGTTATAGATGCCAACGTTTTGAACCCGCTATAGGCAGGTGGGTGTCCTGTCTTAAACTTTGCAAGTCCCGGTAAAACGGGCATTTGCGCCATTTAAGAACTTCCGGACTCCCTTTTGGCAATGTGTTCGGTCAAAACTTGGTAAAACTAACGGACACATCAGGACTCTCTGTTTGTTAGTATAATAACATATCTTTTGATTTTAATTCAATATACAAGAATCGGAAATTACTTCCTTTCCTTCATATTTATAGACAGCTTCAATTCATCTAACTGGCTAGAACTTACTTCACTCGGTGCATTCGTTAACGGATCGCTTGCACTTGCCGTTTTTGGAAAGGCAATCGTATCCCGTAAATTGCTCCGACCTGCCAGTAGCATGATTAAACGGTCTAACCCGATCGCAATTCCTCCATGTGGTGGTGTACCATATTCGAAGGCATCCATAAGGAAACCAAACTGTTCGCGGGCTGACTGCTCTGAGAAACCTAAAACTTTAAACATCTTCTCTTGAACATCCCGTTCAAAAATTCGAATAGAGCCTCCGCCTAATTCATAACCATTTAATACAATATCATAGGCTTGTGCACGAACTCGCCCAGGATCTGTTTCAAGTAAAGGTAAATCTTCGCGTACAGCCATCGTAAACGGATGGTGTGCAGCATAGTAGCGGCCTTCTTCTTCGTCGTATTCTAATAGCGGCCAATCCGTTACCCAAAGGAAGTTAAATTTACTTTCATCAATTAAACCTAATTCTTTTCCTAATTTTAAACGTAAGGCACCTAAACTATCGGCAACAACGGATTTTTTATCAGCAACAAATAATAATAAGTCGCCTGCTTCAGCATCAAATAATGCTTTTAATTGATTTTGGATGTTATCGTCAAAGAATTTTGCAATCGGTCCTGTAAAACCTTCTTCTGTAACTTTAATCCATGCTAAACCTTTTGCACCATAGATTTTCACAAACTCTGTTAAAGCATCAATATCCTTACGAGAATATTGCTCTGCACTTTGTTTCACATTTATGCCTTTTACTTGACCGCCATTGGCAACAGTACTTGCAAACACTTTAAATTCTGAGTCTTTCACAATCTCAGAGGCATCGACAAGTTCCAAGCCAAAACGTGTGTCAGGTTTATCCGAACCATATCGCTCCATTGCTTCTTGATAAGTTAAACGTGGGAAAGGTGTCGTAATATCGATGCCTTTTACGTCTTTCATTACTTTTTTCATCATTTGTTCTATAAGTGCTATGATATCTTCTTGGCTCATAAAACTTGTTTCAATATCAATTTGTGTAAATTCCGGTTGTCTGTCAGCACGTAAATCTTCATCACGGAAGCAACGAGCAACTTGATAGTAGCGGTCAATGCCTCCAACCATTAACAATTGTTTAAAAATTTGTGGGCTCTGTGGTAAAGCATAAAAGTGACCTGGATGAACGCGACTTGGTACTAAATAATCCCGGGCACCTTCCGGGGTACTTTTCGTTAAAATCGGTGTTTCCACTTCTAAAAACTCTTCAGCATCTAAAAAGTCACGAATCGCTTTTACCGTTTTACTTCTTAAACGTAACGTTTCATACATAACAGGACGACGAAGATCAAGATAACGATATTTAATGCGTGTTTCGTCTGTAATATCCATTTCATTTTCAATTGGAAATGGTGGTGTTTTCGCTTCGTTTAAAATAGTCAATTGTTCACATTGGATTTCTATCATACCGGTCTTTAATTTTTTGTTCTCTGTCCCTTCTGCCCGACGAATGACGTTCCCTTTTACATCAAGGACATATTCACTACGTACACTTTCTGCAAGTTTAAAACTTTCCGGTGAATCAACAGGATTAATCACAACTTGAACGATACCGGTCCGATCTCTTAAATCAATGAAAATAAGTCCCCCTAGATCTCGCCTTTTCTGGACCCAGCCTTTTAATACAACAGATTCACCAACGTTTTTCTCCGATAGTTCTCCGCAATAATGTGTTCTTCCAAACATGTTATTTCTCCTTCCTATTAGACCATTTCTGTACAACATCTATGAATTCAGCTAATTTCACTTCTTTTTGCTCACCAGATTCCATATTTTTTACTTGAACTTCTCCTTTTTCCAGTTCATCTTCGCCAATAATAATGGTATATTTCGCATTTAACCGATTCGCAGATTTCAATTGAGCTTTCATTTTCCGATCCAAGTAATCACGATCTGCTGAAAAACCATTATTACGTAAATCGGCTAGCAATTTTACCGAATAATCCTTAGCTTTGTCACCTAAAGCAACAATGTAAAAATCTAATTGGTCATCAAAGGCCACCTCTACTTGTTCTGCTTCCATAGCGGCAATTAAACGTTCAATACTTAAAGCAAACCCTATACCAGGTGTTTCTGGACCACCGAATTCTTCAACTAAACCGTTGTAGCGGCCACCACCACATAGGGTTGTAATGGCACCGAAACCTGGTGCAGAACTCATAATCTCAAAAGTTGTTTGATTATAGTAATCTAGTCCACGAACAAGGGTCGGGTCAACGGTATATTCAACACCGAGTTGATCCAAATATTGACGTACTTTGGCAAAATATTCTTGAGATTCCTCATTTAAATAATCTAGAATCGAAGGAGCTGTTTTCATCAATTCATGTTCGCGGTCAACTTTACAATCTAATATCCGAAGTGGATTTTTTTCTAACCGACTTTGACAATCTTTACAGAACTCGCCAATTCTTGGTTTAAAGTGATTAATTAACGCTTCACGATGTTTTAGACGAGACTCAATATCACCTAAACTATTAATGACGAGATTTAAATTTTTCAAGCCTACCGTTTGATAGATCTCTAATGCTAAGGCGATCACTTCGGCATCTATAGCAGGATCAGCACTTCCTAACGCTTCAACGCCGAACTGAACAAATTGACGATATCTCCCCGACTGTGGACGTTCATATCGAAACATCGGTCCCATATAATACAATTTTATTGGTTGATTTGGGTGGCCGAACATTTTATTTTCAACAAAAGAACGAACAACGGAGGCTGTTCCTTCTGGTCTTAATGTAAGGTCTCTTCCACCACGATCTTGGAAAGAATACATTTCTTTTTGAACGATATCGGTTGTATCACCGACTCCCCTTTGGAAAATTTCCGTATGTTCAAAAATCGGAGTACGAATTTCTTCATAACGATATTTCTTTGTGATGTGTCTGACTTTATCTTCTATCCATTGCCATAGTTTTACTTGTTCAGGAAGGATATCCTGGGTACCACGTGGGATTTTTACATTCATTTTAATTCCTCCTTAGTTTTAAGCATCCGTCATTTATTCACTCGCAACTGATAAGATTCCATAATAAAAAAGCCCCGCCCCTTGTCGAAACAAGGGACGAGAGCCTATCTCGCGGTGCCACCCTAATTGAAGAAGAACATTCCTCTTCCACTTACCAGTTAACGCCTGTTTACGTAATACCCTTACTAAACGAAACAACGTCTTTCAGAGCTATCTTCAGGAGTGTCTTTCATTGTGGCAGTATGTAGGAATGCTTTCAGCCACGGCATCCCCTCTCTTTACACCTGGATCACAATTACTTTTCTCCATCATTAGATCGACATATGTATTTTTCTTCTTCGATTATATTACGGAATGATGAAAAAATTGTCAAGGGGGTAACGATGGTTGATATCATCTTTCATCTCAAGAGTTTCCGCTATTGAAATAACTAGTATTATGAGCGATTTAATCGTTTTTTTAGTTTTTTTACCTCACCGAGTGATATGCCAAAATCAGAAGCTAGTTCATACATCGTACTTTGATCTTGCTGGTCGATGAATTCATGAAAATTTACGCCGAATAGGCTTTTCGAAGCTTTATTCGAATGACTATGTTTATCACTTGAACGCAATGCATACACTCCTTTATTAAACAGAAGACTTTTGTTCGTTTTAATAGTATGTCCGAAAAACAAACAAATCTTTCATGGAGTGTATGTGGATAATAGGAGACCTCAAGAAAGCAAACAAAGCTTCCTTGAGGATATTCATTTTGATTCCAGTAATAGTGTAACCGGACCGTCATTCGTGAATTGAACATCCATCATTTCACCAAAAATCCCTGTTTCAACGGTTAATTCTTTTCCCCTTAACTTCTCATTAAAATAATCATACAGTTTTTTAGCATATTCTGGTTTAGCAGCAGCCATAAAATTTGGTCGTCTACCTTTTCTTGTATCCCCATATAATGTAAATTGGGATACAGAAAGGATGGCACCACCGACATCTTGGATCGATAAATTCATTTTTCCATTATCATCTTCAAAGACGCGCAAACCAGCGATTTTTTCCACTAAATAATCTGCATCTGCTTCCGTATCATCATGAGTGATACCGACTAAAAGTACAAAACCTTTTTCAATAGCACCAACACTTTCTCCATTAACGATCACTTTAGCATCTTTTGCTCTTTGTAATACGATTCGCATATAATGCCTCCTTTAGTTTAGGACACGGCGGACTGCATAAATATCATGAATTTGTTTAATACGCTCAACGACCTTTTGTAAATGAGCAACATTATGAATGGAAATAGAAAGATGGATCACAGCCATTTTATTACGGTCGGTTTTTCCATTTACAGCAGAAATATGTGTTTTTGTCTCATTTACCGCCTGTAATACTTCATTTAATAGGCCTCTACGATCAAAACCGTTAATTTCTAAATCCACGTTATATTCTTTTTTATTTGAAGCATAGCCTTCCCATTCAACAGGAATTAGCCGGTCTTTAATATTAACATCTTGCGTATTTGGACAATCTGCTCGATGAACTGAAATTCCTCGTCCTCTTGTAATATAGCCGACAATTTCATCACCTGGAATCGGATTGCAACATTTTGACAGGCGAATTAGGAGATTGTCAATTCCTTTAACGCGAACCCCCGCATCACGTCTTTTCGGTGACTGATTTGATTTTAGGTCATTGATCTCATGTAATATAGCTTCATCTTCAATTTCCTTCTTCTTGCGAAGCGGCTCTGTTAAACGAGTCGCAATTTGAGCAGCAGTAATTCCATTATAACCAACAGCAGCATACATATCATCTTCATTAGCAAAGTTAAATTTCTCAGCCACCCGTTTAATATTTTCCGGCGTCATAACTTCTTTCATATCAAATTCAAGCTTTTGAACCTCTTTTTCTACTAGTTCCTTACCTTTAATAATGTTTTCTTCTTTTAGTTGACGTTTGAAAAATTGTTTAATTTTATTTTTCGCTTGAGAGGTCTGTGCAAGTTTAATCCAGTCACGGCTTGGCCCATAGGAATGTTTCGATGTTAATATTTCTACAATATCACCGGTTTTTAATTTATAATCCAATGGTACCATCTTGCTGTTCACTTTCGCACCGATCGTTTTATTACCAATCTCGGTATGAATACGATAAGCAAAATCAATAGGTACCGAACCTGCTGGTAGCTCAATGACATCTCCTTTTGGCGTAAATACATAAACCATATCCGAAAAGAGGTCGACTTTTAATGATCGCATGAATTCTTCCGCATTTTGTGATTCATTTTGAAATTCGAGAATTTCCCGGAACCAAGTTAATTTTTTCTCGAAATGATTACCGGTATTTGCTTTTTTCCCTTCTTTATATGCCCAATGAGCCGCAATCCCGTATTCAGCAATATTATGCATGTCATGAGTACGAATTTGAACTTCTAATGGATCACCCTTCGGTCCTATAACCGTTGTGTGCAATGATTGATACATATTTTGCTTTGGCATCGCAATATAATCTTTGAATCGTCCTGGCATTGGTTTCCATGCTGTATGGATAATCCCGAGTACTGCATAACAATCCTTAATACTATTGACGATAATCCGGACTGCTAACAAGTCATATATTTCATTGAATTGTTTATTTTGGTGGACCATTTTCCGATATATGCTATATATATGTTTTGGACGACCGGTAATTTCTGCTTGAATATTCAATTCATCGAGTCGCTTTTTCACTTCATCAATTACAACCTGAATATGTTCTTCGCGTTCAGCCCGTTTTCGTTTCATTAAGTTAACGATTCGATAATATTGTTGAGGATTTAAAAATCTAAGCGCAGTATCTTCCAATTCCCATTTGATTTTCGAAATCCCTAACCGATGGGCTAAAGGAGCAAATATTTCTAGTGTTTCATTGGCGATTCTTCTTTGCTTTTGCTCTGGAAGGTGTTTTAATGTGCGCATATTATGCAATCGGTCAGAAAACTTGATTAATATGACTCGTATATCTTTTGCCATAGCGACAAACATTTTTCGGTGGTTTTCAGCTTGTTGCTCTTCGTGGGATTTAAACTTAATTTTTCCGAGTTTCGTCACTCCGTCGACGAGCATAGCGATTTCCGAACCAAATTCCCGCTCCAAATCTTCAATAGTAACGGAGGTGTCTTCTACCACATCATGTAGAAAACCTGCACAAAGGGTGGCTGGATCCATTTTTAAATCCGCCAATATCCCGACAACTTGAATCGGATGAATAATATACGGCTCACCAGATTTTCGTACTTGACCGTCATGGGCCTTTTCCGCAAACTTATAAGCACGATATACTAAATCAGAATGCTCCTTATTTAAATAACTTTTAATTTTCATCATGCAATCATCTATTGTAATAGCCCGATCAGAACTCATAATATCACCTTTACAAATATATCCAACGGTAGGATTAATCATAATTGTCAAAAAATGTAATCAATATTAAATAATAATACCTATGAAAAAAGTTTAATTGCTTTTATTATCAATAAAAATAAGGAAATTGTAAAGCCCTTTGTATACTTTTTAACAATAGAATGGATTGATCCTGTTCTACTTGTAAATAAAGGAACAGCTTGGCTAGATTTGCCAAGCTATTCTTATCAAAGGTTACTAATATGATAATAACGTTTTAATCTCAATATCTTTTAATTTGTCACGGCCGTTTAAATAGGACAATTCAATTAAAAATGCAGCACCAACAACTTTACCGCCTAATTTTTCAACTAATTTCTTCGTTGCTTCTATTGTACCACCCGTAGCGAGCAAGTCGTCAATGATTAAAACTCGTTGGCCAGGTTTAACTGCATCCTTATGAATGGTAAGCGTATTTGTGCCATATTCCAGCGCATAATCCACTTGAATCGTTTCACGAGGTAATTTGCCTGGTTTACGTACCGGAGCAAAACCAACACCTAATGCATAAGCAACCGGACAACCAATAATAAATCCGCGTGCTTCAGGTCCTACAACAATATCAATTTCTTTTTCTTTGGCATATTCCACAATCTGATCTGTTGCATAACGAAATGCTTCTCCATCCGCCATTAAAGGAGTAATATCTTTGAAGCTAATTCCTTTTGAAGGGTAATCCTCTACAATCGCGATATATTTTTCTAAATCCATGTGTTTTCCTCCTCAATATTCACTTGTTTTATAAATTGATCAAACCACTTTTTTAATTCACTATAGGTTGAATAAAGTAAAGTTTTTTCCAATTCCATATGTTCAATTCTTCGTTTATAGGTTGTTGAATCCGTCAAATTACGTTTTTGTGGTGATTGGACAATCGACACAACGCCATTATCCATTTTAACAAACTCTAAATCAAAAAACACTTGTGTCATAAATTTTATTGCTTCAATGGATAAACCACTGAATTTGGCTAAGTCATGTCCCCTATTTTGAATATCGAAAGTTTCTTGTTTTCGTAAAAAAGAATAATACCATTTAAAATGTTCTCGTTTCGGCATTGTACTGAATAGCGCAGTATCTTCTTGATAAAAATATGCATAAATGCGTGAGATACTTTTATTTGAAAGAAGGGTTTCTAGATACATTGAATTTGGTGGTAAATCGACAAGAACAAGATGGGTGTTTTGAATAACGGCATCTTTTGCTTCATCCATTGTCGAAATCAAAAGGACATCTTTTAAATAAGGCGCCAAATTTAATTTTCCAATGGATTCCTCTTGAAAAACAATAAACTTGCAATTTTCTTTTGGTAATTTATCTACCCATTGTTCTATTTTACGATGGCCACGGTAATCAAATAACTGCCATTCGTTAATTTGGATATCTTTTACTAATACTTGCGGTTTCCGAATATGATTCCACTCGTTTATGTCTAACTCTCCAATTAAAGAAACATTGGCTAATGGTGAAATGTGATCGGCTAATTCTCCTAAATTAAATCCGATTCCATCGACCTCCACTGAATGATTAGCCATTGTCATTTTCAAATGTTTTCCGTCACTCCCAACAGAACGAATATTAGGAAGTTGAACATCTTTCACCATGATGATTGGTTTAGGATTATCTGTACCAAAGGGGGCTAATCGTTCCATCTGCTCAATAGTTTCTAAGTTGATCTCATTCAATGATATAACACCATCAATTTCAGTTTCTAGGATAAAATCTTCTGGTGTTAATTGTTCTTTTGCTAATGTATTTAATCTCTGTCGAAGTTTATCGACATCTTCTATTTTTAACGTCATTCCAGCTGCCATCTTATGGCCACCAAAATGAGGTAAAAGATCACGACATTTACTTAAATTTTCGAACAAATCAAATCTAGGAATACTTCGAGCAGAACCTTTGGCAAGTCCGGTTGTGTAGTCATATGAAAAAACGAGGGCAGGCTTTGAAAAAGTTTCAACTAAACGGGAAGCAACAATTCCTATAACACCTGGATGCCAATTTTCTTTTCCTAAAACAATGATTTGATCGTCTTTGTATTTTTCGTTCTCAGTAAACTCGGCAATCGCTTCCTTTGCTATTTCATCAACAATCGATTGCCTTTGTTTATTTAAATCATTAATTTCCTGAGCAATGGCAAATGCTTCCTCAGGATCTTCTGTTAAAAACAAATGAACACCAAGATCCGCATGTTCTAATCTTCCTGGTGCATTAATGCGCGGTGCAAGCGTAAACCCGATGGTCATTTCATTAACATGATGTATATCGGCACCAGCTACTTTTAACAATGCTTTTAAACCGAGATTTTGACAGGAAGGGATCAATTTTAATCCCTTTTGAACTAATAAACGATTCTCATCCTTTAGCGAAACTAGATCTCCAACTGTGCCAATTGCAACAAATGGTAACAGTTCTTCAGATACTTCTCCTAATAAAGCAGTAGCTAATTTAAAAGCCACACCAACCCCTGCTAATTCTTGAAAGGGATATATGGAGTTCGGTCGCTTCGGATGGATAATGGCCAAACAATCTGGAAGCTCTGGACCTGGTTCATGATGGTCCGTAATAATCAAGTCTAATCCAATTTCTTTAGCAACATTGGCTTCATGTATACCAGCAATTCCGTTGTCAACAGTAACGATTAAGTCTGTACCTTGATCCTTTAAAAAACGAAATGCTTCTTCATTTGGACCATACCCTTCAGTAAATCGATTCGGAATATAGAAATCAACATTTGCACCAAGCTTTTTCAGTGTCGATAACAAAACATACGTACTTGTTACACCGTCGGCATCATAATCTCCATATACCGTAATTTTTTCTTTATTCCGAATTGCCTGATTAATTCTTTCAATAGCAATATGCATATCTTCTAATAAAAAAGGATCATAACATTCACCATTATGAAATAAAAAAGACTTTGCTTCTTCTACCGTTTCAATGCCACGATTCACTAATAATCTCGCAACTAGAGGTGTTAAATTTAGTTCGTTCACGAAATGATTAATATTTACTTCATGATCTTGACGAATCTTCCAGTGCGTTTTAGACTGCAACATAACGTTTCACCTCTCAACCTGTCTATTATACAAAAGAGCTAGCAGATATTCAATGTATGGATTCTTTTTAACAAAAAGAAGACTGATTTTATCATAAAAATCGTATTCAAACAGCATACAAAAATGGAAAAAGGACCTAAAACAAGGTCCTTTTACAAACAACTATATTGGATTCAAACTTGAGGCTCATCGCCTGCAAACTTTTTCTTTTCTGTATAAGTAATTAATACACCCTTTTTCTTTAATTCTTTTCCTTTCCAGACAAGCCATAATTGGGCTGCGATGAATATGGAAGAATACACCCCTACAACAAGACCAATAAACATAGCTAAAGAGAAATTCGTAATCGCTTCACTACCGAACAACAGTAAGAAAACAACTGGTAAAAGTGTCGATAAAGATGTATTGATGGAACGTGTCATGACTTGACGCAACGACTTGTTAACAATTTCTTCTAGCACATGATATTCACGAATCTTTTTATGCTTCCGTAAATGATCACGCATACGGTCAAAAGTCACAATTGTATCATTGATCGAAAAGCCAATAACGGTCAATACAGCAGCTATGAAGTTCAAGTCAACTTCTAATCGAGTAATACTGAAAACAGCTACCATAAAGAATGCATCATGAATTAAGGCGAGTACAGCAGCCAAACCCATTCTCCATTCAAAACGGAGTGCAACGTATATACTGATACCAACAAATGCAATCGCTACCGACGTCATACCATTTTTAGCAATCTCTTTACCGACCGTTGGTGTTACAACACTAATATTCGGATCTACTCCATACTTATCTAGAAAATAAGCTTTCATATCATTGATTTCGTCTTGTTCCAATGTCCCTTTATAACGGGCAGTCGCTCTATCATGGTCTTCTCCAGAAATAACAATATCATCGGTCTCAACATCGAATTTTGCAAGTTCGTTTTTCACTTCTTCTGTTGTTATTTCCGAATCAGACATAATTTCAATCCGGGTACCACTTGTAAAATCGATTGATAAATTCAATTTAAAGATAATGAGTAAAACGAGCCCGGCTAAAAGTAGGACACCTGATGCTGTAAAGTATTTCGACTTATGTTTGACAAAATCAATTTTATCAAATTTCGTCGTTAATTCTGTTGTTTCAAGACCTTCTTTTAATTCATGAATCTCCGATGGTTTTACACCGAATAAACGTAATTTCCTATCAAATAGACGACTATGAACAAGGAATCCGAGAAGAAATCTAGATACATACACATTCGTAATAAAGCTTAATAGGATACTGACAATTAACATTGTCGCAAAACCTTTAATTGAGCTTTCACCATAAACATATAACACAATGGCGGCAATTAAAGTCGTAATTTGTGCGTCAAATATTGTAATAAAAGAAGATTTATTTGCTTCTTTAAAGGCGGCCTGAAGGGATCTACCAACACGCAATTCTTCTTTAAGCCGTTCATAAGAAATGATATTTGCATCCACAGCCATACCAATTCCTAATACTAAAGCAGCGATTCCCGGCAATGTCAAAACAGCGTTTAAGCCTTCATATACGAATAAAATTAACCATATGTATACTGTTAGTGCAATGACGGCTACTAAACCTGGTAATCGGTAGTAGAAAAGCATGAATAGGAAAATAGCGGCAATACCGATAATACCAGCGAAAACCGTTTTTTGTAATGCATCAACACCAAATTGGGCACCGACAGAGGTTGAATATATTTCTGTAAGTTTCACCGGTAAAGAACCTGCATTTAAGAGATTTGCTAAGTTTTGTGCCTCTTCAACCGTAAAGTCCCCTGTGATTTGAACTTCTGTACTGCGAATAACCTCCGTTACCGCCGGTGCAGAAATATATTTGGGGTTTTCCTTAGTAATTTCTTTAGCAAAAGAATCTTCATTTTCATTAAAGTCTAACCAAATGACCATCACATTGTTTGATTGTTGAAGGACATGTTTCGTTGCTTCGGCAAATTTGTCGGCATCCTTTAATTGAAGAGTGACAATCGGTCTGTTTGTTTGGTCAAAAGCTTGTTTTGCACCGCCTTCGACAAGGTCAGACCCATTTAATAATTCTTTATCATTGGCATCTCGAAATGTAAGTTCTGCCGTTGTCGATAACATTTTTCTTGCTTGTTGTTGATCTTCCACTCCAGCCAGTTGCACACGGATGCGATTTCCTTCTTCTATTTCAATCCTTGGTTCACTGACGCCAAGTGCATTAATTCGTCGATCTAGTGCATCAGCTGTACTTGCTAACGTGTTACTATTGATTTGATCGCCTTCATTTAATGGACTGACTTCATACAGAACCTCAAAACCACCTTGTAAATCCAAACCCAGTTTTACATCACTAACGATATCTTTAATTGTCAATCCAATTAATGCAGCAAATGCGAATATGATTAGAACAAAAGATAGAATTCGATTCTTTTTTACCATTAAAAATCCTCCTTAAAAGAGAACACCCTGAGATGAAAAGATAAAATATAAATTCAAAACTTACTTATGTTGTCTTTCTTATAAACAAGACCTAGAAATAAGAGAGAACTCATTTAGTTTATAAAAGCAACGAAATGAAGTAGTCCTTTTATTTAATAGCTTAAGTAAATCGAATAAATTCATTATGAAACAGTATGTTTTCACTGTCAATTTTTTTTAGGGTTTAATAATGCTTGTAAGTCATTCATCCCTTCTTCTGAAAACCAATCTGGTCCTTTTAAATGCTCTACCGTTTGAAAGGTCATAATATCGCTCACTCTTAAAGAAAGAATGTCACTTACAAGCTCATATAAATGAATATTTTCCTTTGGTTTTGCCCATTTTTTCATGATCAAAAATTCCCACAAGCGATCCGTTGTTAATTCGGTATACTCGTATATTGCAAATTCATCAACTTTGGATTGCAAGACAATCTCCAGCTCTGGCCGAAATTTTGTATAAGGGTGCTCCATTACCTTCATAATCCTCCTTTAATATAAAAAAATCCAATGAAACGATAACTAATTTTCATTATAACGCGCTTGTCCAAGCAAGAAAAACAAGTCTGTAAATTCTTACAAATTTAGTCATGGTTTGTCCTACTATTCGCATATATATCATTGTAAAGGAAAAATACGGATTTGAGAAGGCTGGGAAATAAATGTCAAAATTTTTGAAAGGAACGTTAATCCTTTTATTTGCTGGATTAATCACGAGAATTTTAGGCTTTATTAATCGAATATTAATTGCCCGTTTTATTGGAGAAGAAGGTGTAGGGTTATATATGATGGCCTATCCGACGTTTATTTTAGTCGTAACCCTTACACAAATGGGTTTACCTGTAGCCATTTCGAAGCGGGTGGCTGAAGCCGAAGCATTAGGGGATTCAAGAAAAATAAAGAAGATTTTAGTCGTATCGCTTGTTACCACTTTAACCTTGTCCATTATTTTTACACCATTATTATTATTTGGAGCACCCATTCTTGCAAAAACGATCTTTACGGATGAACGAATTGTCTATCCAATTATTGCTATAGCACCGGTGATTCCAATTATTGCGGTAAGTTCAATCATACGAGGTTATTTCCAAGGTAAACAAAACATGAAGCCTTCAGCCTACTCCCAATTAATAGAACAGTTCATTCGAATCATATTTATCGCTATCTTAACAAGAATCGCCTTACCTTATGGAATTGAATTTGCAGCAGCGGCTGTAATGGTTGCAACCATTATCGGTGAACTTGCTTCATTTATTTATTTAATCACCA
This sequence comes from Pallidibacillus thermolactis, assembly GCF_025660415.1. Taxonomy (NCBI): domain Bacteria; kingdom Bacillati; phylum Bacillota; class Bacilli; order Caryophanales; family Bacillaceae; genus Pallidibacillus; species Pallidibacillus thermolactis. Next base: position 68,508 of record NZ_JAOUSE010000001.1, on the reverse strand, counting down.
TGTTCAAACTAAGGAAAGCCTTCCCTCTAAGAAAGAACTTTTTTAAAAGTTTAACAAGTACCCGTCCAATTTTTAAAGAATTAATGACCATTGCCATTCCTACAACCGGGAGTCGTATGATTGGATCGTTATCTTGGTTCTTAGAACCAATTGTTGTCACACAAGCTTTAGCACTTTCCGGTTTATCAGCAGTTATGGCAACAAAACAATATGGCGCTTTAACAGGACTTGCTTTACCTCTATTATTTTTACCGTCTTTTATTACTTTTGCCTTAAGTACAGCCCTTATTCCAGCCATATCAGAAGCCGTTTCAGTAAAAAATTTTGCATCAGCTGAAAAACGGATCCAACAAGCTTTAAAATTTTGTGTCATAACCGGTGCACTACCAATCGTAATTTTATATATTTTAGCAGAGCCGTTCATGACGATCCTGTACAACTCAACAAGCGGTGTCATATTTATTAAAATCATTGCACCATTTATTATATTAAGTTACATACAATCACCGCTACAAGCAGTTTTACAAGCTTTAGATTTAGCAAGTGCTGCAATGATCAATAGTTTAATTGGTGCTGTTGTTAAACTAATCCTCATGTTCACACTTGCTTCAAATCCGACCTTTGGTATTAATGGTGTAGCGATTGGAATTATTGTTGGTTTTGTGCTCGTTACGTTACTGCATTATGCAACCATATTAAAAGTCATTCCTCTAACTTTTTACGCAACATATTACTTCAAAATTTTACTCGTCACAATTATAACAGGGATTGCCGGTACCTATATTTACGCAAACTTTACAGAACAAACTTCCATCTTAATGGCTGTTTTCCTAACAGCTTTAGTCATGGCCATCATTTTTATACTGATATCTTTACTATTAAAAGTTGTCAACATAAAAGATATAAATAAAGCAATATCATTCATTTTCCCTCACAAAAGATAAAAATAGGGGCTGACATTGGACAGCCCTTAATCTTCATTTTTTTCATCGAAGAAGTCAATATATAACTCACCATTCTGGTAACTACAAAAAGAAATGTTTTTTATATCGATAATCCCTTTTTTAGCAAGTTCCGTTAGAAGCCATTCTTTTGACAAATTTAATTCGTTTAACTTTTCTTCTTGGATTTTGCCTTCTAAAATTAATGGAATCGTAACCCCTTTGTCTTTTTCATATTCAAAGACTGATAACTTCCCTGTTGGTTCCAAAATTGCATATTCAACATCTTTAATATTACGAATATTTTTTTCTCGAAGTTGCATTAACAAGTCATAAAAATTATATCGTTGCTTTTTCATTTCTCTTTCATCAATTTTCCCCTTTTTTATAATCATTGAGGGCTCCCCATCAACAAGTTTTCGAAACTTACGACTTTTTAAGGATATAAATGAAAATAGAATTTGGATGATGACAAGAAGCATAATGGGAAGTATATATTTTAATAATGGTTCTTCATTTTTTTCTAATGCTAATGCAGCCATTTCAGCAATTAAAACCGAAACAACCAAGTCTACAACCCCTAGTTCACCGATTTCCCTCTTTCCCATTAAACGGAATACAATCGTGATCACTATATATAAAATAAACGTTCGAATGAGAATCGTTAAATACATGTTCAACAAAATCTCCTCCTATCACCCCATATTTTGCCTTGAATTCTAGTTTTTATGCTCTTAAGAATTTTATATTTAGAAAATAAAGTGATGTTCAAAATGATGAAATATTATATCTTTTTAAATTTTTCTATTCTAAACAAGCCGACTCGTGAATATGCTTGTACTGAAGCAAGATAATCGAGTAGCAATGCTCTCATATATAAAATGAATGGATGATGATATGAGTGGGTTTAGGGGGAGAGAAAATGAATACGAGTAAAATAACAAGTTCTGTATTAATTGGTTTGGGGGTCATTTACGTCGTTGCAGCCCTTTTTAGTTTCATTTTTTCACTAATTTTGAAGTTTACTTCTGCCCAAGAAGATCAGTTAAGTTTAATTATTACAATCATATCTTTTATTGCCTTATTTATGGGCGGACTTGTTGCTGGCGGACGAGCGAAAGAAAAAGGATGGCTTTTAGGAGGGTTAACAGGGCTACTCTATACGGTCATTAATTTTCTTTTCCAATATTTAGGATATGATACTATTTTCACCACTCAGCAATGGATCTACTATATGTGTTTCACGTTAACAGCAGTTATGGGCGGTATTTTGGGAGTGAATATGTTTAGTAGTCCGACAAGGGAATCTTAGAACACTAATCAAGGAAATAGTTGTTGTAAAGATAAATAAAGGAGGCTACCGTTTTCGATAGCCTCCTATTTTAGGATTAATTTTCGTTTGCTTTTTCTATAACGTCGCGAATAGCACCACGTTCATATGTAAGACGACTTCCATCACCGCACTTAATGACAACAGTTCCTTCATCAAGCGCATCGATATAGCCGTGTAAACCACCAATTGTTACAACTTTGTCTCCTTTTTCAAGACTTGCTTGCATTTGGCGGATTTTTTTCTGTTGTTTTTGTTGCGGACGAATTAATAGGAAATAGAAAATCGCAAACATGACAATAAGCATAATAATACTGTATGCTGATTGACTCACTTATTTCACCCCCTTAAAATTAAAAGTTTTTTGCATTTGGTTTATTAAATCCGTATTGTTCAAAAAATTCATCACGGAAATCTTGCAAGCGGTCTTCACGAATCGCTTGACGTACTTGCTCCATCAATTTTATCAAAAAATGGAGATTATGATAAGTACAAAGTCGAAATCCGAAAATTTCATTTGTATGAATCAAATGTCGGATGTATGCACGGCTATAATTCCGGCATGTATAGCAATCACAATGTTCATCTATCGGCCTGAAGTCTCGTGCATACTTTGCATTTTTTACAACTAAGCGACCCGAAGATGTCATGCAAGTACCATTTCTTGCAATACGAGTAGGTAACACACAATCAAACATATCAATTCCACGGATGGCACCGTCGATAAGTGAATCTGGAGAGCCGACTCCCATTAAATAACGAGGTTTATTTTCAGGAAGTAAAGGGGTCGTAAATTCTAATACCCGATTCATTTCTTCTTTCGGTTCACCAACCGAAAGTCCTCCAACCGCATAACCCGGAAAATCAAGTGATATCAAGTCCCTCGCACTCTGTTTTCGTAAATCTTCATTTCCACCGCCTTGAACAATACCAAATAAGGCTTGATCATGTGATCTAGAATGGGCCTTTAAGCATCGTTCTGCCCAACGAGAAGTTCGCTCAACGGATTGTTTCATATAATTATAATCCGCATCGAAAGGAGGACACTCATCGAAAGCCATCATAATATCTGCACCGAGTGCGTTTTGGATTTCTGTCGCTTTTTCAGGTGATAAAAAGAGTTTCTCACCACTCAAATGGTTACGGAAGTGAACTCCCTCTTCTTCAATTTTACGAAATTGACTCAAGCTAAACACTTGAAATCCGCCAGAATCCGTTAAGATTGCTTGATCCCAGTTCATAAATTTATGAAGGCCACCAGCTTCCCGAACAATTTCATGTCCCGGACGGAGCCATAAATGGTATGTATTACTTAAAATTACACCGGCACCTAATTCTTTCAGTTCCTCAGGCGACATTGTTTTCACTGTCGCAAGGGTTCCCACAGGCATGAACATCGGTGTTTCATATGAGCCATGGGGCGTATGTAAAATGCCTAATCTTGCACCGGTTTGCTTGTCCTTTTTGATTAATTCATAACGAATAGCAGCCAAATTTTGCTACCCCTTTCAGCTGTATAACTTTAATCTTTTTTACACAAATAATAAAAAATTATAGACACCAACTCATTATCTCTTATTCTTGACATTGATGCAACATTTTTAAAACAATTAACGAATAAACATTGCATCACCAAAGCTAAAGAAACGATAACGTTCTTTTACAGCAATGTGATAGGCACGTAATATATTTTCTCTGCCCGCTAAAGCACTCACGAGCATAACGAGAGAAGATTTAGGTAAATGAAAATTCGTGATTAATCCATCAATTGCTCGCCATTGATATCCGGGATATATAAATATATCCGTCCAACCGCTTTCACCAACAAATCTACCATTATGACGATTGGCAATCGTTTCTAGGGTTCGGGTGGAAGTAGTTCCTACCGAGATAATTCTGCCGCCGTTTTTACGAACTTCATTTAATTGTTCAGCGGTCTCTTCAGACATATGGTAAAACTCGGCATGCATTTCATGTTCCTCTATATTTTCACTGCTGACAGGACGAAAAGTACCGAGTCCCACATGCAACGTTACAAACACAGTTTTTACACCTTTTGCACGAATTTCATCCAATAACTCTTCTGTAAAATGCAGACCTGCTGTTGGTGCTGCAGCCGAACCAATCTCCTTGGCAAACACAGTCTGATAACGGTCTGGATTATCTAATTGTTCATGAATATACGGTGGTAACGGCATTTCACCTAGCTCGTCTAAAATCTCATAAAAAATGCCGTCATAGGAAAATTGAAAGATTCGCCCACCATGTTCTAATGTGTCGATACATTTCGCCTTCAATTTTCCTTCACCAAAATCAATAACCGTCCCAACTTTCACCCTTTTTGCTGGTTTTACTAACGTTTCCCACTGATCTCCTTCTAATTGTTTTAATAAAAGAATCTCAACATGGGCACCTGTTTCTTCTTTTATGCCGAATAATCTAGCAGGCATTACTTTCGTATTATTTAATACTAAGCAATCACCAGCATTCAAATAATGAACGATGTCTTTAAATTTTCGATGCTCAATCTCTCCTGAATTTTTATCTAACACCATCAGGCGACTACTTGAACGATCTTCAAGCGGGGTTTGTGCAATTAATTCTTCAGGTAATGTAAAGTCAAAGTCTTTTAATTTCATATATCCACCAACTTCTATTTAAATCTACCTACAATATAAAATATTAACGAAAGAACAATACTTAATACGATACAAGTTACGATCGGAAAATAAAAGGTTGTATTTCCCTTTTCAATAACAATATCACCAGGTAATTTTCCGATTTTCGTAAATTGCATGAGTAAACCTACGACAAATATAATACCACCTAACACCATTAACAATTTCCCAAAACCTGTCACTTTTTTGGCACCTCCATTTGAAAATGGTTGTAAACCGCATGTGTGACAACACGTCCCCTAGGCGTTCGTTGCAAAAAGCCGATTTGCAATAAATAAGGTTCATATACATCCTCAATTGTTCCAGCTTCTTCTCCAATCGTAGCAGCTATCGTCTCCAACCCAACGGGTCCACCGTTAAATTTTTCAATGATCGTCTTTAATAATTTATGATCGATATGGTCTAATCCTAATTGATCAACTTGCATTAAATCGAGTGCTTCAGTAGAAAGCTCTACGGTAATTCTACCATCCCCTTTTACTTGGGCAAAATCCCGAACACGTTTGAGAAGTCGATTGGCAATTCGAGGTGTTCCACGAGATCGCAAGGCTATTTCGCTTGCTGCTTCATCATCTATTTCCGTTTCCAATACTTGTGCAGTACGTAAAATAATTTCTTTCAATTCATCTGCCGTGTAATATTCGAGTCGACTTAAAACACCAAAACGATCTCGTAATGGCGCAGATAAGGCACCTGCTCTTGTTGTTGCACCTACTAGGGTAAAAGGAGGTAAATCAATGCGAATGGATCGAGCACTTTCACCTTTCCCGACAACAATATCAAGACAAAAATCTTCCATTGCCGGATATAATATTTCTTCGATCGAACGAGGAAGTCGATGAATTTCATCTATAAACAATACATCTGCCGGTTTAACACTCGTTAATATGGCAGCTAAATCACCAGGTCGTTCAATCGCAGGACCTGAAGTCATTCGAAGACTCCCTCCCATTTCGTTGGCAATAATTTGTGCTAGTGTCGTTTTCCCTAAGCCTGGCGGTCCATATAACAAAACATGGTCTAATGTTTCCTTCCTCATTTTTGCCGCTTCAATAAAAATGTGCAAATTGTGCTTTACTTGTTCTTGTCCGATATATTGATCAAATGAATGGGGGCGCAAATGCTGTTCCAACGATAAATCTTCTGAATCTGCATGATCAGATATTATTCGTTCTGACAATGAAAATCCCCCCTAACTGTTTGATAATTTTTTTAATGCTAATTTAATATATTCATTTGTTGTTAATTTTTCATTGGCCAGTCCATTTTTTATCCGATTAATTTCTCTAGACGAATAGCCGAGAGCCTCAAGAGCAAGTAAAGCTTCTTCCAACTCACGATTTTTTTCTATATGTTGAGTTGTCTCAGACTTCTCAGGAAAGTCATGCAGAAACTCGTGTAATTTCCCCTTTAAATCTAAAATAATTTGTTGTGCTGTTTTTTTACCAACACCTGGAAATGTCGTTAAAAATTTATAATTTTCCTCTTCAATCGCATGAGCAATTGTATTAGGTTTACCGGAAGCCAAGATAGCCAGTGCCCCTTTTGGACCGATCCCTGAAACATTAATCAGTTTGATAAAAAACGCTTTTGTTTCTAAATTCTTAAATCCGTATAAAATTTGTGCATCTTCCCGTACATGCAAATACGTATAAACTTTTTGGATTTCCCCGTCCATTGTAAAAAGATAAGGATTTGGTGTAAAAATTTGATAACCGATCCCGTTATTTTCCACAACGATGTATTGTGGACTGACATATTCAACCGTTCCGATAATATATTCATACAACGTGTTCTCTCTCCTTTAACTGTTATCATTTTACCATACGATGTACATGTTATGGTCTAAATGACTGTTATACCTTTAAGCGTTATTCATCTTTTTTTCTATTCGTGAAAAAAATTCGTCCGCTGCACTATAACCTTGGTTTGTTAAATACCAGTTATTGGCTGCTGCTTCGATAAGCCCCGCTATATCTCGACCTGGATGAACTTGAATTTCAACATGAGGAACTTTTACCCCTAAATATTCCGTATATTTGGGTTCAAGGATTAAATCATTATGTAATTCTTTCTCTTCCCACTTCATTAGTTCAATATCAAGGGCAATTCTTGTCTCCTCCTGGAACGACTTGCGACCAAACATACGAACAATATTTAATAAACCGATACTTCTTAACGCAAGAAATTCCTTATTTACTTCATTATGGGTTCCGATAATCGTTTTCGAATTAATTTTTTTCAAGACGACAACATCATCAGCAATAAGACGATGTCCTTTGCCAAGTAGAGTATGGGCGGTTTCACTTTTTCCAATCCCGGATGAACCTCGAATTAAAATACCTAGGCCGTACACATTCATACAAACTCCATGAATGGTCACTTCCGGAGCTAATTTATTTGTTAAATACCCATTTAATTTATCAATGAATTCCGAGCTCGGTTCTTCCGTTCGTAATAAAGGTATCCCTTCCTCATTGCAATACTGTGTTAAATATTGCAACCCTTCCTGACCGCTTGTTACGATAAAGCATGGCGGATGATATTTTACTACATTCCCGATTCTTTTCCTTCGTTCTTCATGACTAAATTGATGTAAGTAAGTCACTTCTTTCCGCCCTAAAATTTGAATGTTTTCTTGTGGGAAATATTCAAAGTAACCGGTAAACTCAAGTCCAGGTCGATATGTTCTTGCTTTCGTTACTTTCTTATCTAAATTTTTCTCGCCTGCAAGAACTTCAAGTGAAAAAGTTTTAACTAAATTTTCAATCGTGATGTACTTCATTGTGCATTTTCCTTTCCACGCAATTTGGAAATCAATGGTAGTCATTCGAAGGGTTTTTATTTGAGGTGTTAAAGTGACTTAGTATTTTTTATTGCCTCGATGATTGATCGTTTATATAACCTAGACTATTTTACCATATTAAAAAAACTTTTCGAAGCAATATTGAAATTACAGGATTGGAATTCCTCTAAGACATAAAAAAATTGCACTACATAACCATGCAAAAAATGGCTATATCGTGCAATTTTACGGAAAAGAATCTACGAAATTTGTAGGTTATTGTGAGGCTGTTTTCTTATATTGTTTAAAGGTATTAAAGATATGTTGAAAATTTTCCTTAGATTGAACGGGAATGCCCTTTTTTAATTGCTCACGTTGGATGTTTTTTAATTTTTCTAAGTCAATTTGATAGAATGAGCGAATCTTGTTGTTGTTTTCCGGCTTACCATAAAAAACGGTTAACATCCCTTCATCCGTGAGACCAAAATAACCATTTGCCTTCAATACTGGTGAAATATCATTAATTTCTTTTTCAAAAATAATGTGATCGACATTAATCTCAACTAAATGCCAATCTTTATATTCATTCCACAACTGTTCAATATCATTGACATCCTCTTTTATTACTTCTCCGGTAACTTCACCGTCAATATATAGTAATTGTAATTTGAATTGAAGCTCATCAAGTTCTTGTTGTTCAATATTCGTTCCATTTTCAGCGTGTACCTTAATTGTACCTTTCTTAAAAACAAACAAATCTAATATTGCTAGTATGATGAGGACAATCATAATGAATATTCGAATCTTCATATTGATTTTTCTCACCCTTATCAATGTATTTACACTTCTTTATTAATTTTTCCTAATTCATTAAATTAAAACCTGTAAATTTATTTTTCACACTTAAGATAAACCCTATTAAAAAAGCAAGCGGATGAACACTTGTTCATCCGCTCATACTTACAAATTTTAGCTTCATTTTTCTTTTATTCACCGTCTTCATCATAATCGTCTTCAGGTCTGTACTGATTAAATGGATAGTTTATATCCATACCTTGAACTTGCCCATTTGACATCGGACCAAAATAAGGAGTTGTACCGTACATCGTTTGTGGCATTTGATTACTATACATCAGTCCATCCCCTTGTTGTTGCATTGGCATACCGCCCATCATATCTGGAGTTACAAAACCTCCTGTCGGAAATTGTAAATGTGACGGTTGTGACGTTGTCTCTGGACCATACGTTCCTACTAGTTGATGAGATCCGCAACCACAATCAGACTGTTGCGTCATTGGATACATTGGCTGTTGCATTGGATAATGCGGCATCATTGTAGGATACATAGGTTGCAAACCCCATTGCGGCATTCCTCCTGGGTTCATATCGTTCATATCATAAGCACCTTGGACCTGTGACATAGGCAGTTGGGCCGTATCATAATCGTTCTGATCATCGTTGTTATAATCATTATTGTCATAATCATCATACATTGGTTGTACATTCATTTGATTTTGCGGCTGTTGCCACATCGATTGATCTCCAGTATTTGAACTATACATCCCTTCATTGGTCGGTGTTTGCTGATACATCATAGAAGGATCGTATGTTGCCATCTCTTGACCCATTTGGGGTTGCATCATTTGCGGATATACTCCTCCCATAAATGGCTGATGACCACCCCATCCATGAGCATATCCTATCGGATAACACGGTATTGGCATACATGGTAATCCTGAACCAGGAAGTACTGGTGTGATCGGATAGCATGGTTGACATGGCATTGGTTGAACGTACATTTGCGGCTGAACAGGGGCAACAGGTTCTTCTTTGACAGGTTCTTCTTTTATTGGTTCTTCCTTAGGTATTTCTGGCAGTTCAGGAACTTCTAGGATTGGTTGTACAGGTTGTGGTGCAGGCTGTTGTTGCTCGATATTCATTTTTTGCATGTTTAATAAATAATAATTATTAATGTCAATCTCTGGTATGATTGGTTGAGGTGGTTTAGGCATATAAATTGGTTTAGGTACTTCTTTCTTCACTGGTTTCGGTACTTCTTTTTTCGTTTCCTTTGGCTGTTCTTTCACTGGTTGTTGTTCTACGGGCATAACAGGTGTTTCTTTTTGGGCAAAAGGTTGTTCTGCCATCGGCATCTCTTTTTTTACAGAGCCGCTTTTCGTTGGAACTTTTATTTTCATACCTGGCATAATCATATCTGGATTGGATAAATGTGAATTCATGCTTTTTAATTGTTCAAAATCAACACCGTATTTTTGGGCTATTTTCCAAAGCGTATCTCCCTTTTGGACAATATGAATCCTCACTCAATTTCCCTCCTAATTTTCTGTCGTTCTTATTGTATGAAAGAGTGGGCAAATTGCTAATCATTCTCGTAAAAACTTATGATAAAAAATGCTATTTTATGTGAGTTTGTGAGGGAAATATATACATAATCAAAAACTCTTTTACTTCTTAATATATAAAAAAGGACATCCTTGATAACCAAGTTTCATACTTGTTATCAAAAGGATGTCCTTAAACTGCCTATTATTCAATAAATTCAAATTCAAAATCTAATAATCGGACTGTGTCGCCATCTTGTGCGCCACGTTTCCGTAATGCTTCATCTACTCCCATACCACGCAATTGACGCGCAAATCGACGGACAGATTCATCATGGGTAAAGTCGGTCATTTTAAATAATTTTTCGATCTTCTCGCCACTTAGTACAAAAGCACCATCTGGATCACGAGTAATGATGAAATCTTCTTTTTCTTTTTCATATTTATAAACAACACGGTTAATGGTATCATTTTCCTCATCGGTATGTAACGGAAACTCAGGAGTTTTTTCTAATGTATCGGCAACTGCATAAAGTAATTCTCGAATCCCTTGTCTTGTTGCTGCTGATATTGGAAATATTGGAATATCTTCTTCTAATTGCTCCTTAAATTTTTTCAAGTTTTCCTCTGCATCAGGCATATCCATTTTATTAGCAGCGATAATCATCGGACGCTCGGTCAGACGCATATGATATTCTTTCAATTCATTATTAATTGTAACAAAATCTTGATAAGGGTCCCGTCCCTCAACAGATGCCATATCAATGACATGAATGATTACTCTCGTCCGTTCAATATGTCGTAAAAATTGAAGTCCTAGTCCTGCTCCTTGATGTGCTCCTTCAATTAAACCTGGTAAATCGGCCATAACAAAACTTCGGCCATCATCAGTTTCAACAACTCCTAGATTCGGTACAATCGTTGTAAAATGATAATCGGCAATTTTTGGTTTGGCACTCGTTACGACTGATAAAAGGGTAGACTTTCCAACACTTGGAAATCCGACTAGCCCAACATCGGCTAATAATTTTAACTCCATCACAATATAACGTTCTTGACCAGGTTCACCATTTTCTGCAATTTCCGGAGCTGGATTTCTAGGAGTTGCAAACCTGATGTTTCCGCGACCACCGCGTCCTCCTTTGGCAATGATCGCACGTTCACCATGTCTTGTAAGATCAGCAATAATCTCACCTGTATCCTCATCGCGTACAACCGTACCAGGCGGAACTTTTACAACTAAATCCTTCGCACCACGTCCATGTTGACTTTTCGGTTTTCCATTCTCTCCTCGCGGTGCTTTAAAGTGACGTTGATAACGGAAGTCCATTAATGTGCGAAGACCTTCATCGACTTCGAAAACAACATCGGCCCCTTTTCCACCGTCACCACCGGCAGGTCCACCTTTTGCAACGTACTTTTCTCGGCGAAAAGCGACCATCCCATTGCCACCATCGCCACCTTTTACATAAACTTTGACTTGATCGACAAACATTCTGTCTTTCTCCTTCCGTTATTTTAGGAATAAAATTTTCCTAAATGATATATGCCCCATTTATATTCTAGGCTTTAATTCAAAGGAAAAAGCTTCATCATTTACATGAATATTATTGATTTGACACAAGTTGTTTTTCTCTTGTAAATAACATAAAATCTGCTTTTTTTCTTTTAGTATGCCATAAAATTCAATAATGAAACTTACCTTTTCTTCATATATGTTGATTGTGATATTTAATTCGTTTTCTTCTTCATCGAACGCATATTCATTCAATAATTTGAAAAATGTATCAAACCATTGTGTAATGAAATGGTCATTTATATTTTTTAATTCACCTTCGCCAATAACTTCATAATTTAAAACAAAAGAAGGACTTTCCCAATTATATGTAATCAATAGTAAAGCTAATTTTGGCAGATTAATGGAAGAAAGTTTGCTTTCTTGATCGGTTGAAAGAATAATATGATCAATAATTTCTTTTACTTTTTCCGTTTTCCCCAAGGCTTGATATCCTTTGATTAATTGTAAACGATTTAACCAGTCATGACGAACATGACGTAAAAGTTCGATTGGCTCCCATTTCCTCATATCCTACTCCCCATTTACACACATTTCACGGGTATAGTATAACATATATCGACAGGAAACTTGACACTTTTTACTAACCTTTGATAAGACTTGGAACAAAATATGATTGTAAGACGAAAAAAACTCTAACCAAAGTTGGCTAGAGTTTTTTATGCAGAAGAAACTAATTTTTACGCTTCTTGTGCTACTGGGTAAACACTAACTTTTTTACGGTCACGTCCATAACGCTCGAAACGTACGATACCGTCTGTAGTAGCAAATAATGTATCATCGCCACCACGTTTTACGTTTTCACCTGGGTAGATTTTTGTTCCACGTTGACGGTATAAAATAGAACCGCTAGTTACGAATTGACCGTCTGCACGTTTTGCACCAAGACGTTTCGCAATAGAGTCACGACCGTTCTTTGTAGAACCTACCCCTTTTTTAGACGCGAAGAACTGAAGATCTAGTCTTAACATTCGTTCCACCTCCTATTATTTGAAGGTTATTTTAATATAATCACTGTAACTTTCTTCAATAGTTTGAAGAGATACAATCATTCCGGAAAGAAGAAGCTGAACTTTTTCTTCCTCTTCAGCAGGTAAATCTTTTGGTACTTCACAATATAAATATCCGCCCTCTCCACCTTGTTCCACAGTCGGAATACAACTGGTAAGAGCTTCAACGGCATTGATTGCACCAAAAGTAACTGCTGAAACACCTGCACAAACAATATCAGAACCGTACATATCAAAATTAGCATGTCCTTCAACAGTGAAGGAGCTAATTTGTCCATCGTCTTTTCTAACGATTGTTACGTTTATCATCGTTAATCGCCTTAGCCTTGGATTTTTTCAATAACTACTTTTGTATATGGCTGGCGATGACCTTGTTTTTTGTGGTAGTTCTTTTTAGGTTTGTATTTGTAAACAATGATTTTCTTTTGTTTACCATGTTTTTCAACTTTACCCGTAACAGTTGCACCTTCTACGTAAGGAGCACCTACTTTTACGTTATCGCCACCAACGAACAATACTTTATCAAAAGTAACAGTTTCGCCATCAGCAACGTCTAATTTTTCAACGTAAATTGTTTGGCCTTCTTCAACTTTTAGTTGTTTACCACCAGTTTCGATAATTGCGTACATCTCTGCACCTCCTCATAATCTAAGACTCGCCGTAATTCGGTGTTTTGGCAATGCCAAAATCTTAAAACCTAATACGAGCGGTTGTAGCACGGGTGCTACAAACAATAACACAAAGAATATACCATATTTACCATGGTCATGTCAATCATACTTTTTGATTTCAGCCTGCTTTGTTAATATGGAGATCTTTGATCGATTTACTTTGTTAGGAAATATCATTAAATTAAGCCTCAAATCTTTTTATGTGATAATGCGGTCGGGAAAATAAAATGGGTTGGAATGTAATCTTGAACAATAACGTTTCTTCTAATCGTTTTAGATGCTCCTTATGTTCTCCTGAAAAATATGCCACAACGTCTTCTGTCGCTTCAATAATAACTTCTGAATAATCTCCATCCTTATATTCCCACAACTCCCTTTCCAATTGAAAAGCAACGGTTGCAGGTGATGTTACGAACCCTGTACCGTAACAAGTTGGACATTGATTTAAAAGTTTGTCTTGAAGGCTCGGTTTCGCCCTTTTTCTTGATATTTCTAGTATACCGAGAGCTGTGAATCCATAAATAATCGTTCGTTCTTGATCTTTTTCAAATTCCTTTTTTAATAATTGGATTAATGCGACACGATCGTTCTCCTCTTTTACATTAATAAAATCAATAAAGATATTGCCTCCAATATTACGCAAGCGAATTTGTCTAGCAATTTCGATTGCTGCAAGCCGGTTTGTTTCCATAACTGCCATCTCTTTTTCAAGACTTCCGGTAAATTTTGCTGTATTCACATCAATAATGGTAAAGGCTTCTGATTGTTCGATCACGATATTGGCCCCATTTTTTAGCCAAACCATTTTTTTCGTTAACGATTCCAATTCTTTTTGTAACAAATAATGGGTTACAATATTTTCTTTTTCTTTATAGTATCTCACTGGAATGGAGTTCTTTAATTCTTTCTTTACATGCTGCACGATTGTCATATCATCACAAATGATTTCATCTACCTTTTCAAGTTGTAAAAAGGACTGAATTTCATCGAGGAGTGAATCATGAACCAATAACGCTGATGGTGCTTTTTGCTTTTGTGCTAAACCTTTTATTGCATTCCATTTTTCTTTTAGTTGAATATATTGATCTAACAACTCGTTCTCATGACAATCACTGGCATTTGTCCGGATAATGAACCCTTCGGAACCTTGTTTATATCTATATCCCCATTCTTTTAACCTTGTTCGCTCCTTTTGAGGTAATTTTTTAGATACGGCAACATAGTTTCCAAAAGGCATATAAACAAGGGTTGGACTTGCAATTTCAATATTCCCGGTGATGCGATAATATTTTTTATCCGATTCATCCTTTTGCACTTGAACAATCATTTTTTCACCTTGACGAATAACCTCGCGAATGGAAACATCCTTTTGCTTATTTTCTTGGAAAAGATAGGCTGGTACTTGTGTAACATGTAAATATCCTTTCTTGCCTTTTCCAAAGTTCACAAAAGCAGCATTCAGACTAGGAACGACCCGTTCCACGATGCCAAGATAGATGTTTCCAACAAGGGATTTGCCTTCAGGTTGCTCAATATATACGTGCTGGATCGAACCTGCTTTTTCCATTATGATTCTTTTCTCTGATTCTCTAGCATTGATTATCATTTTTGTCATTGGTATCTTCAATCTCTTTCATCATTGTATTTACCTATAATATATCAAATCTTTAATCCCGGTGGTATGACTTTGATTTTCAAAATAACGTTTCAGAATTTGTGTCTCCGGTATAGTTCCGATTTCTTTCCCATTATCAAAAACGATAATCGTATGATACATGCCTCGATAAAAACGGCTAACAACTTGTTGGATGGATTCCTTAGCTTGTACACGTAATGTTTTCACCTTTTTATATGTATATTTATCATGTGTTGATTTTTCAATTAAAAAACGCATAAATAGAAAGGTTCGATTTTTCCAATCATAATAAAGCGAATGGATTAAAAAAACAATGATGACCCAACCACTTATATGAAAAGGGGAAAGCAATAAAATAGCTAAACTATAAACACATAAAAAGAAGCTCGAAAATAGAATCCCTTTTTTAAAGGCCTGTTGGAATGGATAAAAATAAGATAAAGCTAATGACATTAGTTTTCCGCCATCAAGGGGTAAAATGGGCAACCCATTAAATATCAAAATCATAAAATTGTACTCAAGAAAAAGAGAATAATCTTTGAAGGAAAGAATATTGATTTGATACAAAAAAAAGGCGAGCGCCACCATCCAAATATGTTGTAAGGGACCAGCGATAGTCACTATAAATTCTTCTTTCATCGGCCGATTCCCATATTCATCTAGTTCCAACGCTCCACCAAAGGGTAAAAGAAAAATTTGTTTTATTCGCCAATTGTAATACATTGCTGCTACGGCATGACCTAATTCATGAAAAAATACAATGATAAATAAGAAGAGTAATTCATAAAAGCGTGCCGTCATAATTGCTGCTGCGATGACAATCCAAAATACCGGATGAATATGAATCCGTGTGAAAAGTTGCAACCACCTATTCAAATTTAATCACCTGTACTGGGTCAATAAATTTTTCTCCTTGTTTAATGGCAAAGTAAAATTCACCACTATGTTCATCTTCTGAAGTTCGGACTGTACCGATCCTCTCCCCTGCCTTTACTTTGTCATATACTTTTACTTCGATTTCGCCTAATTTTCCATACCACGTTTCCGTGTTATCTGCATGCTGAATAATCACTGTATGACCATAATCTTCTTTCACACCAGCAAAAATAACGGTACCGTCTTGAATTGAATCAACGCCTGCCCCTTGCACCGTTTGAATGACTACACCATTGTTTTCCGTATCAAAGCTTTCTAATATTACACCTGTTGCCGGCACTGCGTATTCTTCTACCATATCTGTATTCGCATCTTCATTTTTCAGCGGAAACAATGCTAAAGGTTGACCAAACGTTTTTTCATACCAATCGGAAATTGCTGCGAATTGAAATTCTGTATTCATGACCGTATGAACTGCCTGACGAACGGGTTCAAATTGAGGCGAAGGCATTTTAAAGGAAATCGCGACGACTAAGACGAGGATGGCAGAAAACAAGAATTTAAATAGAAAAATGTCCCGATTAAATAAAGGATGGTGACCATTTTTCATTCCATTTGGTGAAGAAACCCAAGTAAAATCATGACTTTCCTCGTAATCTGGATAAACGACTTGATGTTTGCTGAGATTTGTTTTCATTCCAGATTCAGATAGCCGTTGCCCCGTTTTCTTTCGCTTTTGAATGCGTTTAAGGATTTCCTTTCTTCTTCTATTCGACATAACATCAGTCCTTTTAATGACTTCTCTTTGTATTCCAATGTATGACTTGTCCATCTCGAGTATGACAACTAGATTAAATTTTGAATTTAAGTTCAAAAAAGTCGCAACAAAACAACCTCATAAGTTTAGTTGAACTGGGACAAAATGTATGTATGAATGAGGAAAGGAGTGAAGAAATTGACAAAAAAATTTAATCGGGGAAGTGCAAATCAAAATGCTCCTGAATTACATGGAAAAACACCGATAAGTGGCGATAATAGTAAAGGGAATAAAAGAAATATAAAAAAACAAACCGATAAAACGGCAGATGAATAAATTTCTGGGGATTTCTCATGTCACTGAGTTTGCTTGAGAATCCCTATTCTTTAAGGAGTGATTTGATGCCGGATATTCAATTAGAACCGTATCGTATCCGTTGTTACAGTGAATACGATGTCTTGAAAAAAGTCATTCTCTGCCAACCTCAATATATGTCCATTCGAAATGTAATCAATGAAACACAAAAACATTTTATTGATGAAGGAATCAACAATGAGAAAGCGATAGAACAACATAATAATTTTGTAAACATATTAAAAGAACATCATATTGAAGTATTCTTACTTCCCTATCATCGAAAATTTCCTGAGCAAGTTTTTACAAGGGATATTGGTTTTGTCATCGGTGAAACAATTTTTGTTGCTGATATGGCAAGTGAAGTACGTGAAGGAGAGGAATTAGTTTTACAGCGTTGGCTCGAGGATGAAGAAATTTCCTATTACAATATAAAAAGGCATCGGATCGAAGGTGGAGATGTTCTCATTGACCAAGACCGAGTCTATATCGGAATGAGCGACCGGACGAATCAGGCAGCCATTCAGCATTTACAAAATTTATTATATAACCGATTCGACGTTATTCACATTGATTTTGAAGATCAATATTTACATTTAGACTGTGTATTTAATATCGTATCAAAAGAGGTTGCCTTAGTTTATCCGAAAGCAATAAATAAAGAAGATATGAAAAAAATCTATGACCGTTATGAAATCATTGAAATATCTGAGGAAGAACAGTTTACATTAGGAACAAATGTACTTTCCATTGGCAATAAAAAAATTATTTCTCTTCCAAATAATAAAAAAGTAAATGAGGAACTAAGCAAGCGTGGATTTGACATTATTGAAGTAGATATATCGGAAATTATTAAATCCGGAGGATCCTTTCGCTGTTGTACGTTACCCATTGAACGAGAACATCATCCGTAAAAAAGGGCCACCTATGGTCCTTTTTTTTGGCAGAACTCATATCAATAAAAAACAACATCGTTCAAAAGTTCGCAAAATTAAAAGCGCTGTTTTCTATGACAACGCCTTTAATTCTTCCACATCATGAATCATTAATCGTTTTACAATTAGGAACGAATGCTAAAAAATCTCTTAATCTTCGAAAATATCCCTTCTGATTCTTCGTCTAAATGTTGAAGTGGTATAGAATCCCCTAAAATTCTTCTTGCAATATTTCGATAAGCGATACTTGCTTTATTGTTTGGATTCATAACAATAGGTTCACCATGATTAGACGCTTTAATAACCTCATCATCATCGGCTACAATACCGATCAGTTCGATAGCCAAAATATTTGTGATTTCATCGACATCCAACATATCTCCGTCTTTCACGAGATTAGAACGAATGCGGTTAATGACAAGTCTTGGAGCATCTATCGGCGCTTTTTCTAGCAATCCAATAATTCGATCGGCATCACGGACTGCAGAGACTTCAGGAGTTGTAATTACGATTGCTTGGTCGGCACCGGCAATGGCATTTTGAAAACCTTGTTCAATACCTGCTGGGCAATCGATAATAATATAGTCAAAATCTTTCTTTAATTCTTCTATAATCGTTTTCATTTGTTCCGGATTAACAGAATTTTTATCACTTGTTTGTGCTGCAGGAAGCAAAAATAATTTATCTTCAAATCGTTTATCTTTTACTAGCGCTTGATGTAGTTTACATTTTCCCAAAGCAACATCCACTAAATCATAAATAATCCGGTTTTCCAATCCCATGATAACATCTAAGTTTCGTAGACCAATATCTGTATCTACTAGACAAACTTTTTTTCCTTGTAATGCTAAAGCAGTTCCGATATTTGCACTTGAGGTCGTTTTCCCAACTCCACCTTTTCCCGAAGTAATTACAATGGCTTCACCCATGTAAAATGCCTCCTTCCGCAAAACGATTTAAATTCGGACGAATTTTTTTTAAAACGGATAGCTTATCAATGATTAAGTCATGTTTTTCATCTATGTATGCACATTCTGCTTCTGTCGGTAACTCATCTCGATCGGGTGATCTGCGATATAAATCACCAATTCTTAGTTGTGTCGGTGTCATTTGCGAGGCACAAATGACTGCACTTGTATCTCCTAAACACCCAGCATGGGCAATCCCCTTTAATTTCCCTAATATAAAAACATTCCCACTGGCCATTACCATGCCACCTGGGTTTACATCTCCAATTAATAACAAATCACCAGATATATTGATGAGTTGTCCCGACCGTACGACATTATGTATTAGTGTCATCCTATTTTCTTGTATCATTCGTTCTGCTTCTTCTTTTAATATAACATTAGAATCAACAGAATCAACAATTAAATTTCGATTTGGATCAATGACAGCTTGAATTTGTGCAATTTGTTCCTCCGTTAAAAAGCGATTTCCCGAATGGACATGAATATGTACTTCATGTTTAGCGTCATACATGTGTGCGTGGCTTGTAAAGGTTTCCTTTATTTCTTTTAATAGTGTAGAGAAAGAACATGTGTCATCCAGGCGCAATAATAACCCGTCTTTTGTGCCTTTTATCGTGACATTCTGCGAGTTCCCCATGTTTGAAATTCACCTCAACTAAATAAAATTCAACAAAAGTCGGGCATTTTCCTTTCGTTTTCAAGAAATTTTTGAAAACCAATTTATTACGACTGGAACATGCCCTCTTCCTCTTCCTTTAATTTTTTTAAGGCTGATAGATATTTTTTTAGTGGAAAACAAATGGCAACATAAAAAATCATATTCATAAGCATTGTTGGCAATAAACGATGAAAAGCAAAGTATTTAAAACTAATATCTGATAAATTAATCATATAATAAAGTAGAAAAAGTACTATCTCTAAAGCGATTAATCCAAAAGCACTATAAAAAAACATCGTAAAGAGATTCGTAATCCAATTTTTGACTAGCCAGTACATGATATAAACGACAGCTGGATAAACAAATAAATAAATACCATAAATTTCAGTAAATACAATATCCATTAGAAGGCCAAAAACGAAAGCATAAGTAACACCTAATTTTTTATCATAAAAGATCGTTATAAAAAGAAGAAATATAAAAAGGAAACGGGGAATAACAAGCCAATGATTATTAAAAAAATAACTAGGCACATAATTCATTATAATACTTTCTAAACTAAATAATATAAGCATGATTATGGGGACCCAATACTTTTTTCTCATGATTTATCACCTGAAGCTGCCTTTTCTTCCCCTTCTCCAGTGGCATCGCCTGACTCATAATCCTTATCTGTTGGCATGGTTCTTTCTATAACCATCACGTGTTTGATGTTATAAAAGTTTGCCGCCGGCTTCACATAAGCGGTTTGGGTTAAACCGTATTGGCTCGGCTCAACTTTTTCAACCGTACCGATAAACAAACCTTCTGGAAAAGTGCCAGAAAATCCTGAAGTAATAACATTCATTCCTTTTTTTATTTTTATTTCTGCAGGGATTTCATTCACTAGAAGAAGTTGACTTTCCTCATCAATCCCTTCCACTAAACCGTATGCATTTTCATCGCCTTGGATGGCAACATGGACACGGTTTGTTCGGTCAATGGTAGAAAGTAACTGTACAGAAGAAGTCGTTTTACCGACACTTTTAATTTTTCCAATCATTCCATCGGCGGTAATAACGGCCATATCCTTTTTAATGTCATGGACTTCTCCTTTATCAATGATTAGCGATTCATTCCAACGATCTGGGTTTCGTGAAATAACAGATGCATGGCGAACATGATAAGAGGCTAACGTTTCATCCTTATCAAGCACCGCTCGTAACTCTTTATTTTCTTGTTCTAACCGGTCTGCTTCCACTTTTAATTTGGCATAGGAATCCAAATGCTCTTTTAAAATCTTGTTTTCTTCATATGTATTTAGCAAATCATGGATATTCTCAACAAAACCCGCCACATAATGTGCGGGCTTTGCGAAAATATTTTGAACGAAGCCTACCGTATCTTTAACAAATTGTTCCGGCCATGATAACTCTTCCCGATCTCTTAATGAAAAGCCAATCAATGCCACGAGAATGATAATACCAGCAAGTAAAATAATTAACCGCTTATTTCTTAAAAATTGTGGCATGATTTACACCTCTCGTTACTTACCGTTCACCTTTTTAAATAAATCGATATGGTCTAACGCTTTTCCTGTTCCAATCGCCACACAATCTAGAGGATTTTCTGCGATTAAAACTGGCATATTGGTTTCTTCAGCAATTACACGGTCTAGATTTCTTAACAAGGCACCTCCACCTGTTAAAACGATTCCACGGTCCATAATATCGGCAGCAAGTTCAGGTGGTGTTTTTTCTAACGTATTTTTAACGGCATCTACAATAGATTCTACCGTATCTTTCAATGCATTGGAAATTTCTTCAGGTGTAATTTCAATTGTTTTTGGAAGTCCAGTTAATAAATCTCTGCCTCGGATTTCCATATTGTCAATGCCTTCAGGCATACCGGCAGAACCAATTTCCACCTTGATCGCTTCTGCTGTACGGTCCCCGATCATTAAGTTATAATTTTTACGAATATACGTAATGATCGCATCATCCATATCATCACCAGCAACACGGATCGACTGACTTGTTACAATTCCTCCTAGAGAAATAATCGCAACTTCTGTCGTACCTCCACCAACATCTACGACCATACTACCTGTTGGTTCCCAAACAGGTAAATCAGCACCGATTGCAGCCGCAAAAGGCTCCTCAATTGTATATGCATCACGAGCACCAGCTTGACGTGTTGCATCAATTACTGCTCGCTCTTCAACAGCAGTAATTCCCGAAGGTACACAAACCATTACATAAGGTTTACGGCCAAAACTGCTACCTTTCACTTTTGCTGCTTGATTAATGAAATATTTCATCATTTTTGCTGTCGTATCATAATCTGCAATAACACCGTCTTTCATTGGACGCATGGCAACAACATTACCAGGTGTACGACCAATCATATTTTTCGCATCATTACCGACCGCAACAATTTGTTTTGTATCTGTTTGATAAGCGACCACGGAAGGTTCTCTTAAAACAACACCTTTTCCGCGGATGTAAACAAGTGTATTCGCTGTTCCTAAGTCAATTCCTAAGTCTTTTGAACCAAATCCAAACATGGTAAGTATCTCCCTTTCTGATACAATCTATAAAATTCAAATCGTGTAGTTTATTAGCACGTTTTTATCGTTTGTCAAATGTAGTCATTTTATTGACTATTTTTTGTTTTTCATTTTAATCTTACGGTTGAATTCAATATTAAACCAAAATCATAAAAAATCATACGTATTATTATAGCTCATAATGCAAAAAAATAATAGTATTATAAGTAACCTTTTTCTTTTAAACTTACATATTTTTTATCACCGATGATGATATGATCAAGAATTTCAATTCCTATCATTCTTCCACATTCTTTTAATCTTCTCGTAACTTCAATATCTTCCCTACTCGGCGTTGGATCCCCCGATGGGTGATTGTGTAAGCAAATAATGGATGCTGCAGATCTGCGAAAGGCTTCACGAAAGACTTCACGCGGATGGACAATCGATGCATTCAAACTCCCAATAAAAATCGTTTGTTTATGAATGACTTGATTTTTTGTGTTAAGGTAAAGGCAGACAAAATGTTCTTGATTTAGGAAACGCATCTCGTCCATGACATAATTGGCTCCGTCTTCTGGTGAACGAATTGCATAGCGTTCCTCATTCGTAAGGCTATTGATTCTTCTTCCCAATTCAACAGCAGCCAATAATTGAATTGCTTTCGCTTTGCCGATCCCTTTTATTTTCGTTAATTCTTCTAACGTTGCATCCTTTAGCATCCGCAACCCTTCAAACTCTTTTATTAACCTTTGAGCAAGTTGGATGACCGATTCGGCCTTCGTACCTGTTCTGAGGATAATGGCTATGAGTTCTTGATTAGACAGGTTTTGCGGACCTAATTTAATAAATCGTTCCCTTGGTCGTTCGTCCTTTGGGAAATCTTTTAGTAACAAATGCTTAGTCGATTCAATCTCCTCCCTCTATTTTACAAGGAAGAGCCGTAAATTGAAACTAAAAATTCGGCTGCTAGAGCATTTGTTTCCTCCCTGATATTTGGACTAACTCTTTCTATTATTGGTTACATGTTTTTAACCCTTTTTCAGATGGTCATTATTTTATCAACTTCTAACTTCGAGCACCTGTGCCAAATGATTGGAGACTTTCGACCTGGTTTTCTTTTTATATTTATCTCATTTTTTACAGGTAGCTCTTACTTATTGATTGCAAAGGTAAATCCCATTTGTGTAAGTGTTCGATAAAGTTTCGCAATGGGTAGACCGACAACGGAAAAATAATCACCATGGATTTCTTTTACTAAAGTTGCCCCATAGCCTTGAATGCCATAGCTACCAGCTTTATCAAACGGCTCCCCTGTACGAATATAATCCTCGATTTCTTTTTCTGTCAATTCCCAAAATGTGACTTTTGTCTTTTCATAAAAAACTTGTTTTTTATTTTCATGAAAAATGCATGTTCCCGTATAAACGAAATGGGTATTCCCCGAAAGCAAGGTTAACATTTGCTTCGCTTCATCATAACTTTTCGGTTTACCTAAAGCTTCGTCTTGATAAAAAACGAGGGTATCTGCGCCAATGACATACGCATCCACATTGTCTTTGGCAACAGCTTCTGCCTTCCGTATCGCTAATGTCATAACTTGTTCCTCAGGTGCAAGTAACGCTTCCACCGTCTCATCTACTTCCCTCGTAATGATGTCAAATTGTGGCTGGACTTGTTTGAGGATTTCTTTCCTTCGTGGTGATGATGAAGCTAAAATGAGGCGTGCCATTTTTTTCACCTGCCTGTCTTTATGTATCAGGGGAGATACACACATATATACTATCATTCCAACTACTACCACACAACGACATAAAATTTACTTTTCGATTACATTTTTTTCAATTTTCGACTCATTTTTTGTAAAAAAACGCGCGAATTTGACGTTTTTGTCTTCAAAAATTAAATTTTGATAAAAAATAAACTTTTTTCATTTTACATCATAAAATAGTTGGCGACAAAGGATAAGAGATGATTTTGCACGCTTATCCATTGGTCATTTTTCTTCGATTGAAAAAAGCCTATTAACTCATCATAGGCGTGCAATAAGGATTGCTGTAAATCCTGAATCGGTTTTTGTTGAATATCCTTCAAACCTTTCATTTTCTCCATTTCTGCCTGTACAAAATCTTTCGGCACAGAATAGCCATCACCTTGTATTACCGCTGAACTACTTTCTTTTACTAGTTTTTCATATAATGGGTAAGCTAATTCTAGCAATTTTTTCTCATCTTCAGTTAAATTTGCGATGCTCTTTTCTTGGACTTTTACCGCCGTCGGATACACCTCAGAAAAATTTTCTTTAAAAAAGGCCGATTCCTTCAACTGTTTTCCCGATTCCGTTCCATCGGTCACCGCTACAAAAACTCTGTATTTCTCTCCATCCTTTACATAGGCAAAGGGTAACCCTTTATCCTTAAACTCAGCTTCGAGTTGCAAGACAGAATCTTCGTTTTGATATACGCCTTGTTGGAGGATATATAGGTCAGAAGACGGCAATAACACACTCTCGTTCCCCGTTACAACTTCTCCATTTGCTGAGATGGAGGAACTCGTATTGTCCCCGTCGCTATCTTTTACCATTAAGTTTAAAATAATGATTCCAATCAACACACCGATAATGATGGCTGAGATGGTTGAAATGGTTAGAATCAAGAGTGAGTACTTTTCCCCTTTTGAATTGGCAAAGATTTTCGTTCTACTTTTACGAATGACTGATTTTCTCTTAGGTTTCTTCTTAAGAATATCAAATGAAGTCCGTATATTCGCTGTCTTTTCCTCCGCTGCTGCCACTTCACGCTTTGCTTTCCAATCATGAACAACGATATCTTTTTTCTCTTGTAACGCTTTTTCATCCCCATTTATCTTTATTTTGATTTTATTGTTTCGTTCCGTACCCATTTTCATTCCCCCTGTATACTGCTTATCTATTACAACGATATGTAACGGCTCGTATGCGACAAAACTTAGCAAGGCTTGTACTTCTATATTTCATTCTATGCACGTTTTTTTCATGCTATCACATTCAAAATGAAAAATACCGTGAGATTTGTCGTTGAAATGAAAAGGTGTTCGACAAAAAACGATTTGGGACGAGGTGCTGCGGATTTAACGTGGGATACTACGGATTTCACGCGTTTTACTACGGATATTCCTTAAATCCTACATACTATCAAAATATCACATGAAAAATAGTAGAATTTACCTATAAAATATATTAGACTATACTAAAAAAGAGGAGGTTTTTTATGTTTATAAAACCATTTACGACCCCTTTTGATGCAAATCAACTGATTGCTTTAAATCGACGGGTTAAATCATCTCACAAATTTAAACCGAGGATTTTGAAGGACTACAATTTATCAATGGCGGGTTTATATGGAGAAAAAGAAGTGTATTACTTATTAAAACAACTTCCACAAGGGCAATACTATATTTTATATAATATACGGATAAAAGATACAACAGGCTTTTTTCAAATCGATTATATTTTATTATCGGTAAAATTTATCTTGATAATAGAAGTGAAAAATTATGTTGGAAAAGTGTACTTTAATAAATTCAATCAACTACAGCTCATTAAAACCGAAAATCAAGAAGAAGTATTACAAAATCCGATTAATCAGGTGGAAAGGCAGCAATTATTACTTCAAAATTGGCTTTTTGAACATCATTATTCTAATATTCCGATATATTCCTACGTTGTATTCAGTTCCCCAACCACTTTAATTAAAACTGATTCTCCTGATCCGAATATTTATAACAAAATCATTTCAGGATCTAATCTTGTTCCAAAGATTTTTGAATTATCAAATTCCTCAACTAAACGAATTCTAAAATCTAGTGATGTAAAACTTCTTGCTACTCTTTTAAAAGATTCCCATACTCCTTATGAAATTGACATTGAGAAAAAATATCATGTTCAATATAACGATCTAATGAAAGGGATTCATTGCCCCGTCTGTTCAGCCATCCCGATGCAGAAAGATGGGAAAAAATGGATTTGTAAAAATTGTCATTATGTTGGTGAAAATAACTATTTGCAAAGTTTAAATGATTATTATTACTTAGTTTCTAAAGAAATAACAAACCAACAAGCTCGTGACTTTTTAAACATCCGTTCAGAACATACCATGTTTTATTTACTGAAGAAAGCCGATTACCAAGCCATTGGAAAAAATAAAGGCCGCAAATATGTTATACAAATAAAATAAAACTAAAAGAAGTTTTAAGTGTTTTAGAGAACTCAATATACATAAAAAAGGCTATTCGTAACAAGTCATTATCTTGTTAAAGAATAGCCTATAAATTTAATATATGAACATTTCAATATACCAATTAATCATCTCATCTGTATAAAAATACGCAAGAATTGCCCCGATCGCTATAAATGGTCCGAAGGGAATCGGTCTGCGTTTCTCGTATCCTTTCAATATAATTTGAATGAAGCCAAAGATCGCCCCAATTATAGAAGCGAGAAACAATGTCATGACTGTGGCTTTGGTTCCTAAGAAAAGTCCAAGAACGAAAAAGAGCTTGATATCACCACCGCCCATGCCGCCTTTACTTACAACTGCCAACAAGTATAATATACCGAATCCGACGGCAGCACCGAGCAATATGTCCCACCAAGGATCCAACGGTTCAACTATGCGCAATCCGACGATAAACACAAGGAAAAACAAGAGAACTCTGTTAGGAATAAGCATATATACCCAGTCGGAAACCGTAATTATAACTAGAAGAGAGGCAAGTAATAAACCAATTGCTAATTCCATTTGAAAACCAAGTTTATAAAATGTAAAAGCGTACAGGAAACCGGTCACAAGTTCCACGACAGGATAAATGGGGGAAATGTGCGTTTTACAATGACGACATTTCCCTTTTAAAATGATATATGATAATACAGGGATATTTTCAAACCAAGATAGCTCATGTTGACAGCTTGGACAATGGGAATTCGGATATACGATTGACTCTTTTTTCGGGATTCGCAAACCGACAACATTAAAAAATGACCCGAAAATTAAACCTAACAAAAAAAATAACATGAGATGAACTACATCCATAAATCATTCCCTTTTCTATTCTTCGGTACTGGTTTCATTTTCATCATAATAAAACGTCGTTATTTGAATGTCCGTTGTAATCGTGTTATCTTCATTATCTATGTTCAATAATTCTTCCTCACCAGGCTGACGAAAAGACAATGTATCAATTCTTGTTATTCGTTCCAACTTTTCAACTTCATGTAAAAATCGTTCAAATTGCTCAAAATTCGGTGAGACAACCTTTAAATTAACGGTCATTAATTAACATTCATTGGCAGACTTTCTGCAACATCAGACAGAGGAGATTCTGTTGTTTCTCCCTTGTTTTTAGAATTTGTATCATCACTTGATCAGCAATTTCTATCTTCATAATTACTATTTTAAACGGCTATAAAAATATTTCAAATCAATCACATTTGAAAATAGCCTATGATCAAAATTTCTTGATAAGTATAAACATTTAATGGGATTACAACCTGTTATTATTAATATTCATCCTAGGATTATTGAGCGAAAAATAGAATAGTGTGTTTTGTTGAAAATTATAACATGTATAAAGAATAACAATCAGTCTCTCAATCTATGATTTAAGTATAGGGATACTCAAGACTTTGACATTCAAAGAGGAAAAAAGAGGCGATTTTTCGCCTCTTTTTTCTAGTGCAATAATTGCTTAAGAACGGATTTAACTTCAGAAACAAAGTAGATGGAGCCGCAAACAATGATCAGTTCATCCTCAGGTTGGCTTGATATTTTTTTAGATAAAAAGCCTTTCCAATCCGTAACAATTTCTTTTTGATCGGTACGAGCTGTTTCGAATAGTGCTTCCGCTGTGGCCGCTCGCGCATCATCAATTTCGGTAAAGTAGATGGGATAACCTAGTTTTTCAAGGGCTTGAATCATGTTAGAAAACGGCTTATCCTTTAATGCCGTAAAAAGAATCGTACCTTTTTTATCTGGATAATGACGGTTTACAGTTTCTACTAAACTATCAATGCCTTCTTTATTATGGGCACTATCTAAAATGATTGTTGGTTTTTGTGACACAACTTCAAAACGAGCTGGCCAGTATGCCTTTTTTAATCCTTCACGAATATGTTCTTCTTCAAGATAAATCGCATAAAATTGTCGCAAATATTCTGCAATCATGACAGCCAATGTTGCATTTTCAATTTGATGGCGACCTGTCATGGATATTTCTAGGTTTTCATACGTTTTATAAAGCGTTTTTACAGTAAACGCTTCGCCACCGTCTTCTGTCGGTCCTAAGTCTTCATATGTAAACTCTTCACCTAGCTTATAAAGGGCTGTCCGGTTTTCTTTGACAATCTCTTCATATTTTTCAAGAATCTCTTTGTTACGAACACCGGTAATAACTGGTTGACCGCTTTTAAAAATCCCCGCCTTCTCCATCGCGATATCCATTAAATTGTCACCTAAAATATTCATATGATCATAGCCGATCGATGTAATAACAGAAACAAATGGATGGATGATATTGGTTGAATCGAGTCGACCACCTAGTCCAACTTCCACAAGCAATATATCGACAGGGTGAATCCGTGCGAAATAATAAAAGGCCATTGCTGTCATAATTTCAAATTCGGTTGGCGCACCTAAATCTGTGGTTTCCAATTGTTCCGCTAACGGTTTAATCACTTCTGCTACTTTTATTAAGTCTTCATCTGAAATTGGTACACCATCCACACTAATCCGTTCATGAAAAGATTCAACGTACGGTGAAGTAAACGTACCGACTTCAGAACCGCCTTCTTGTAAAATTGAACGTAGAAAGGCAATGGTCGAACCTTTTCCATTCGTTCCACCAATATGTACAGCCCTTAGCCGACGTTCTGGGTGATCTAATTTCTCCATCATCCATTCCATGCGTTCCAAACCAGGTTTAATCCCAAATTTTTTTCGATCATGGACCCATTTTATTACATCTTCACTCGTTTGAAACATGTGGTGCATCCCCTTTTGTTGTATATTTTGTATTCCTTTATCAAAAGAACTATAAAAACTAAAAAAGAAGGCGATGTGAGTGATCGCCAATGGAAATGAAAGTAGAGGCGGCGGCTTTCAGCACAAATCTATGGTCGATCTACGTAAACGTGCTTGAACGTTAAGGAAGCTCAAGCCACCTCGCAAAAAGTGATCCGCCACCAAAACTTAGCTACTATTTAGAAGGTGGAATGTCTAAACATTCCTTTTTATTATAATGCTTTTATTTCTTCAAGTCTTGTTTGAACAATGGAGCGTTTTTCTAAGTAGTCTTTTTGTTTTTCACGCTCTGCTTCGACAACCGCTTTTGGTGCTTTCGAAACAAAGTTTTCATTGCTTAATTTTTTCTCAACACGCTCCACTTCTTTATTCAGCTTTTCCAGTTCTTTTTCTAAACGTGCGATTTCTTCTTCAATATCAATTAACCCTTCGAGCGGTAAATAAATTTCCGCACCCGATACAACCGCAGTCATTGCTTTTTCAGGTGAATCCACATTTAATGCGATTTGAAGTGTTTCTGGATTACAGAAGCGCTCAATGTACGACTGATTCATTTTTAATGTTTGTAAAGTATTGTCATCATGAGCACTAATGATCATTTTAATTTTCTTACTTAAAGGCGTATTTACTTCTGCACGAATATTTCGTACGGAACGAATAATTTCAACGAGCAATTTCATTTGTGCAGAAGCTTCTTTATCGGTATATGCCTCGTTTACTGTTGGCCATGGTGCCGTTGTAATGGACTCCCCTTCATGAGGAAGATTTTGCCAAATTTCTTCTGTCACAAAAGGCATAAATGGATGTAACAAGCGCATGGTGTTGTCTAACACGTAGGCTAAAATGGAGCGAGTCGTTAATTTCGCCTGTTCATCATCACCGTATAATGGAAGTTTCGCCATTTCAATGTACCAGTCACAGAAGTCATCCCAAATAAAGTTATATAGCGCACGACCAACTTCACCAAATTCATATTTCTCTGCTAGTTTGGTCACCGTTTCAATCGTTTCGTTTAAACGTGTTAAAATCCATTTGTCGGCAACCGATTTTTCACCAGATAAATCAATTTCCTCATATTTCAAGCCATTCATGTTCATTAATGCAAAACGTGATGCGTTCCAAATTTTATTAATGAAGTTCCATACACTTTCAACTTTTTCTGTGCTGTAACGTAAATCTTGACCTGGAGCTGAACCGGTTGCTAAGAAGTAACGTAAGGAATCTGCTCCGTATTGATCGATGACATCCATTGGGTCTACCCCGTTACCTAGGGATTTACTCATCTTCCGTCCTTGTGCATCACGAACTAAACCGTGGATTAAAACATCTTTGAATGGTCGTGTTCCGGTAAACTCCACACCTTGGAAAATCATCCGAGAAACCCAGAACTTAATAATGTCATAACCTGTTACTAATGTGTTGGTTGGATAGTAACGTTTTAAATCAGCGGTTTCTTCTGGCCAACCCATTGTTGAAAATGGCCATAATGCAGATGAGAACCACGTATCAAGTACATCTTCATCTTGTTCCCAGTTTTCAATATCTTTTGGTGCTTCGACACCAACATAAATTTCACCTGTTTCTTTATGATACCAAGCTGGAATTTGATGTCCCCACCATAGTTGACGGGAAATACACCAGTCATGTAAACCTTCCATCCAGTTAATATATTCTTTTTCAAAACGACTTGGTACAAAATGTACCTTTGTGTCTTCAGATTTTTGAATATCAAGGGCTGCTTTCGCTAATGGTTCCATTTTGACAAACCATTGAGTCGATAAATAAGGTTCGACAATGGCATCGGTACGTTCGGAGTGGCCGACAGAGTGAACCATTTCTTCAATCTCAACGAGGACGCCCGCTTCTTGCAAGTCTTTTACAAGTTGCTTCCGACATTCGAAACGATCCATACCTTGATATTTACCCGCATTTTCATTCATTGTCGCATCTTCATTCATCACGACAATTTGCTCTAAGTTATGACGATTCCCTACTTCAAAGTCGTTTGGATCATGGGCAGGTGTAATTTTCACCGCTCCTGTTCCAAATTCCATATCCACATATTCATCAGCAATAATTGGAATTTCTCGGTTAACAATTGGTAATATAACCGTTTTACCAATCAAGTGTTGATAACGTTCATCTTTTGGATGAACAGCAACCGCTGTATCACCAAGCATTGTTTCTGGACGTGTTGTCGCAATTTGAATATAGCCAGAACCATCTTTTAACGGATAGCGCATATGATAAAAAGCGCCAGGAATCTCTTTATAAATAACTTCAATGTCAGACAAAGCCGTTTTTGCTACCGGATCCCAGTTAATAATATATTTACCGCGGTAAATTAAACCTTTTTCATAAAGAGAAACGAATACTTTACGCACCGCTTTAGATAATCCTTCATCTAACGTAAAACGTTCGCGGCTGTAATCCAGCGCAAGACCAAGTTTTGCCCACTGTTTTCGGATGTGATCTGCATATTCTTCCTTCCACTTCCATGCTTCTTCAAGGAATTTTTCTCGACCTAAATCATGGCGAGATTTCCCTTCTTCACGAAGTTTTTGTTCCACTTTCGCTTGTGTTGCAATTCCGGCATGGTCCATACCTGGTAGCCACAATACGTCATAGCCTTGCATTCGTTTCATACGTGTAATAATATCTTGCAACGTTGTATCCCACGCATGACCAAGATGAAGTTTTCCTGTAACGTTTGGTGGTGGGATCACGATGGAATATGGTTGTTTTGATTCGTCATCTTTCGCTTCGAAAAACTTACCATTCACCCACCAATCATAACGACCTTGTTCAACCGACTTCGGATCATATTTTGTCGGCATCGATATTTGTTCTTCACTCATTAAAAAACCTCCTAATTTATTATACAGTTGCAAATGATTGTTTCCGTTTAAAGATGTTCGTTAAAAATAAAAAAACCCCACTCGTTAAAGGACGAATGGAGTTGTTCGCGGTACCACCTTTATTCACAGATGCAAAAAACGACATCTTCTCAATATGAAATATAGAGAAGCTGCATCTGGCTCTCAATTGGATAACGGTTTTCCCGGTTCATTGCTACTAGAAACTTCACAATAACTGCTCATGGGCGACCTTCCAATAGTGCTATTTAGGAAACTTCCACCAAACTGTTTCCCTCTCTAGAAATAGCGAGCTATTGTACTCCTCCCAATCATGGCATCTGCTTATATAATTTATATCTTATTTTATATATAAAATTCATGTTTCGTCAATCATTATCGGCCTAAATTTAATAAAATATACCTAATTTTTCTTTCATGGGGTGAACGTTCCTGTTTGACTAATAGACAACATTTAGGAAAAATAAACAACTTCCCAATCTTTTTACATACAATAATATAAATTAGCTCTTTTATAACTACAAAGCTAGGCATTAAGAGGGGGAGGATCATGAGGAAAAAGTATAACCCATATTTATTGCCACCTTGGTTAAAAACGATACGTGAAATTGGAAGACAACTCATTATCCCGTTTACAATTTTCCAAGGAATTCGGACTTTAATTTTACCTACAACCTTTGATGTTATTCTATTACTTGTATTTCTACTCATCTGTGCAGCTTATTATATGGATATAATATGATGGCGGAGGAACACCCATTTCCTCCGCATGTTTTTATACAATTAATGCTCACCTTGTGTTTGCTCACTTGCTTGCTTTTGTTGTTGATCCAATTGTTCCATCCTGCTGATGACATATTCGATATTTTTCAATCGCCAGTAACTTTTTTGAATCCGTTTTGTCATTTTTAATTCATGATTTGCGGCCGTTCGCGTCGTGTATTTTTGTAATAAATGAAAAATAAAACCGGGATGAGCCAAATAACTTTTTAATAACAGCTTTTCAGTTTCATGTAATGGATTATTCCTCATGTAAGTGTAAATCCAGTCAATACATTCGTCACATTGTTTCGGATACGTATTTAATGTTCTTGATAAATATGGCAACAGATCTTGAAAGGAAGAACCGATATGACTATTTTCAAAGTTAATAAAATACCCATAACCGTTATGATCCACAATATAATGATCCGGTTGTAACTTTCCATGAACAAGGACAGAACGCATCTTTTTTTCTTCTAACATTTTCTGTTTCCAATCTTCTAATTTTCTTAAGGCATACTCATATGCCTTTCGGAATTCATTGTAATATTGGACAAATTCCCATTCAAATGGGGACATATACCACTTTTGTTCGGCCTGCTCAATCCAAAGATCGAGTACTTCACGTTCCTTTTGCCACTGTAGATTTGTTCGTTCAAAATGCTCTTCAATGACTTCTTTTTCTACTTTCATTTCTTGTGCTGTCATATGGTGTAGCCTCGCTAATTCGCGAAACATCTTTTTTTCATTTTCGATTTTTTCCTCTTGATTACTTTCAATCCATGGTGCAAGATAATACAATTTATGTTGGCGCATGACCCCATATTGATAATGTTTAGTCGGATATAACGGCACAAAGCGTTGGAACCCTTTCGTAAAAAGGATTTGAAAGGTATTGTAAAAATTGATACTGTTTCGAGCATCCATTTCCTTTAACGCATAACTCTTATCTCCATGGTAGACTCGATATGCTTTGCCATAAGGTTCAATATGATCAGGAATGACATTATATTCTCGTAAAACAGAGTGTAGCTCTTCGATTTTCCTTTGCTCCATTCATTCACCTCCCAAAATGCCTGACTCATTTTTTCAATATAAGACAAAAAACGGGTAAAAAACCCGTTTCCAATCGTAGCTATATTTCATTTTGGACCTCTTAATGATGCGATTTTTGTGTTTCAGGTATATATAAAATTTGACCTTCATAAGCATCTTGATGTGGTTCTAAACTATTAAATCGTAAAATTTGTGAAACGGACACTTCATAGCGTTCAGCGATATCTTCTAACGTATCGTCTTCCTGAACGATATAAATCTTCATTTTTGCGACTGAGTTTTCATCTTTTCTAGCAAAAAATTGTGTCAGCGATATGGATTCCTTTTCCTCTCTTTCTGTATGAGAATGAAGTTTTATATTTTTATCCTCAGATTCTTCTTCAGACAGTCGTTGTTCATCATCTGATGTTTGTAGATTGACGATTTCAATGGGTTGATCATTGGAATCCGTTTCTTCATGCTCACTTGAAACTCTGTGTACCTCTTGTTCATCTTTGTGTTTATCAATTTTTAAATAGGTTACTTTCTGATCGTCTTGCTTTTTCTCTGAAACTTCTTTTTCTTGAACATTCCCACGTACGGACTCATGGTCATCAGTAGAATCTGATTGGACATATTCAACTAATTGTAACTCTTCATCGTGTGCTTTACTTTTTTCGTCCGCTGTTTCATTCACGTTTCGATTATTCGCCTCGGATTGGTTATCTTCATTTGATGTGGTATACTCGCTAAACATATTATGGTTCGTAGGGGGCATATATTGAATTGGGATAGGTGTATTCTTGTCCTCCTCAGTGCGTTCTTTCTTCGCTTCGACAACAAAGGTGTCTTCTTCTTCCTCTTCATCATCCAAATCAAGTGTCGGGACTTCATTGTAGGCAAAAAGTTGATTGTTTATCTCAGGTGTTTTTACATCGTCATGTCCTTTCTCCTCACCTTCACGCTCTATCAGATTTTCCCGATTATATATCGTAGCTTCGTCTGATTCGACACCGATAATGGATACATCAGTTGTGACCGTTAAACAATTATGATCTTTCGTATCATAATCAAACATGTCGATGATGACATCCAATTCTTCGATATTTTTTACTCGAGATTTAGGAACGGTTATATCAACAGGGAAATCATAATGAAATTCTGAAATCCCTTCTTCTCTTGATTCAACAACCGTAACAAATTTTTTACCGGAATATGAAAACGAATCTTCTTCCCGTTGCACACCTTTATTCTTTTTATATTCACCATACATTTTTAAGGAGCCGCGAACGGATATAAACTGATCTAAATCATGAATGGTCACATCTGGTTCTAATGATAAACTAACGAGTTCTTCAATTTCTTCTCCCTTACGAAACCAAACTGTTTCTTCTAGTGAAAACTTTATTGCCGATGGCTGATTGTGTTCACTCAATACTCCTTCCTCCTCTCTTAAACCTTTAACAGACAATTTGTCTATACGTATCAATAATATGTATGAGAAAAATAAAGGAATTATGCTACTTAAGTGTAACTTGGTGATGTAGCTTTTGCAGAATTGGTGGGGAGTGTCATTTATTTTAAAATTTTCTTCTTATCAGTGCCATTCTTTCAACATTCATAACTTAACAAAAAAATCTGCCTAAGCTACAGATTGCCTAGGCAGACAAAACTCAATCAAATTAACCTTTAATTTTAGCAAAAGCTTTTTCAACCGCTTCGATTGTTTTTTGAATGTCTTCATCACTATGAGCGGTTGATAGGAATGTTCCTTCAAATTGAGAAGGAGGGAGAAATATACCTTGTTCAACCATTTCTCGATAATATTTGGCAAACATATCGAGATCACTCGTTTGCACTGATTCATAATCCACTACATGTTCATTTGTAAAGAAGAATCCAAACATCGAACCACAACGATTGACCGTTAATGGAATATCGTATTTGGCTGCAGCTTCTTTGAACCCTTTTTCTAACATATCCGCTTTTCGGTTAAATTCGTCATAATCCTCTGGTGTTAAGCGACGCAAAGTTTCATAGCCTGCTGTCATTGCGAGTGGATTCCCTGATAATGTACCTGCTTGATAAACTGGACCAGCCGGAGCAATTTTTTCCATGATTTCACGTTTACCACCGTAAGCACCAACAGGTAGACCGCCGCCAATGACTTTTCCTAAAGTAGTAAGATCAGGCTTCACATTAAGTAGCCCTTGGGCACAATTGTAATGCGCACGGAAACCAGTCATCACTTCATCAAAAATAAGGAGGGCACCATATTGTTCTGTAATTTCACGCAGTCCTTCTAAAAATCCCGGTTGTGGTGGGACGACGCCCATATTTCCTGCAATTGGTTCCACGATCACTCCTGCAATGTTATCGCCAAAATTTTCGAAGGCCGTTTTGATACTTTCTAAATCATTATAAGGCACAGTAATCGTATTTTTGGCAATCCCCTCTGGTACACCAGGACTATCCGGCAGTCCTAATGTTGCAACACCGGAACCTGCTTTGATTAATAAGGAATCTCCGTGACCATGATAGCAACCCTCAAACTTCACAATAATCTCACGACCTGTATAGCCACGAGCAAGGCGAAGTGCTGCCATAGTTGCTTCCGTACCAGAGTTCACCATCCGAATCATCTCTATGGATGGTACACGCTCCATAACTAACTCGGCTAATTTATTTTCAATCAATGTCGGTGCACCGAAACTTGTTCCGAGTTCTGTTACTTTTTTCAACGCTTCGACAACGCCATCATGGGCATGACCTAAAATAAGTGGACCCCATGATAAAACGTAATCGATATATTCATTGCCATCGATATCATAAATTTTTGATCCTTTCCCATGGTCCATAAAAATGGGATTCATGCCGACAGATTTAAAGGCACGAACCGGGCTGTTCACGCCCCCTGGCATCAGTTCAACTGCTTCAGTATAGGCCTGTTTTGATTTTTCAAAAGAACGCATTTCCGACAACCTCTCTTTGTTATTTTTTAAAAATTAACCACGCAACCATCTTGCAATATCTTTCGCAAAATAAGTAATGATTAAATCAGCACCTGCTCGTTTAAAAGCCGTATGGGTTTCCAAAACAATTTGTTTTTCATCTATCCAACCATTTTGAGCAGCTGCTTTTACCATAGAAAACTCACCGCTGACATGATAAGCAACAACGGGAACATTAAATTCTCTGCGAACATCGCTTAACACATCAAGATAAACCATGCTTGGTTTAACAATTAAAAAGTCTGCACCTTCTTCGATATCGGATGCTGCTTCGCGTAAAGCTTCACGTCGATTTGCCGGGTCCATTTGATACGTTTTCCGATCACCGAACTGAGGTGCACTATCGGCAGCTTCACGGAACGGTCCATAAAAGGCAGAAGCATATTTTACTGCATAAGACATAATCGGTACATGATGAAAACCAGCTTCATCTAAACCATGGCGAATGGCTGTGACAAAGCCATCCATCATATTAGAAGGGGCGATAATATCTGCACCTGCTTCAGCCTGACGAACAGCGGTTTTCACAAGCAATTCTAATGATTCATCATTTAATACATCACCATTAGAAATGACGCCACAGTGACCATGATCGGTGTATTCACAAAGGCAAGTGTCGGCTATCACTAACATTTCTGGAGCATATTGTTTAATTACTCTAGTTGCTTCTTGAATAATGCCATGGGTATGGTACGCGCCTGAACCGACGGCATCCTTTTCATTTGGTACACCGAACAATAGCACCGCTTTAATGCCTAACTGTAACAGTTCATCGATTTCAGCCGGTAATAAATCGAGTGAAATTTGTTCGACACCTGGCATTGAAGAGATTGGGTTACGAAGTTTTTCTGCACCTTCAACAATAAATAACGGATAAATTAAATCATCGGTTGACACATGGTATTCACGAACAAGGTCACGCATAAATGCAGACTGACGCAATCTACGATGTCTTTTAAATTGTAAATCCTTCATCTTTTTCCCTCCAAAATCGTTCATTTAAAATAAAGCGCCAATTCGTTTAACAGTTCATCCATTGTATAAATTTCAGGACAAACATGGATTGGCATTCCATATTTTCGCATTGCCTTTTCCGTTACGGGCCCAATGGAAGCTAAGACCTTTCCTTCAATGTATCGCGGCAAATGTTGACCAGCAATGTGCACAAAATTTTCGACTGTCGATGGACTTGTAAAAATGAGTACATCGACATTTTCCTTTTCCATGACTTGAACAAGCCGCGAGTGACTTTCCTCAGGAAAATACGTTTCATAAATGATCACTTCATCAACGTCGCAACCAAGTGACTGCAAAGCTTGTCCAACAGCATCTCGGGCCAAATTCCCTTTTACAATTAAAATTCGTTCATCCTGTGAAACACGTTCACGCAAGGCTTCAGCCAAATGATCACCCGTAAATTTATGTGGAGTAAAATCAACTGTAATGTTACATTCATCCAATTTACGTTTCGTTTTTTTGCCAACAGCAGCTACTTTCAACGTACGCGGGAAGGGAATAGCCATTTCTTGTAAAGCTTTCATAAAAAAATGTACACCATTTTGACTCGTAAAAACAATCCAATGAAATGTATGTATTGTTTTAATCGCTTCAACTTCCTCATTGCTCAACTCTTGTTTTCGAAAAGCAATTAACGGAACGACTGTTGGGATCCCGCCTAATTTTTTCACACCTGTTACCAGTGGATGGGACTCATCAGCTTGACGCATGATTAAACATTTTTTTCCCGAAAGAGCAAGGGTACTTTCTCGCATCTTTTCATCTCCCATTATCACACACGTGGTAAAATTTTAATGATGCCCTTCTTCTTCTAACTCTTTTAAGATCTCTTCAATTATATCTTTAGCACCGCGTTCAATTAACTGATCTCCTGCAGTGTTACCAACTTCTTCAGGGTTTGCGCCAGCTATCGTTTCTTTTAATATTTCTTTACCGTCAGTTGATGCTACAAAGGCGGTTAATTCAACTTTTTCGCCATCTTTTACGGTTGCATAACCACCGACTGGAACCTTACAACTACCTTCCATTTTATTTAAAAAGGCACGTTCAGCTCGCACAGCAAGGGCTGTCTTTTGATCCGTTAACTTTTCCAGCCATTCAAGTAACTCGGCATCATCTTCACGACACTCAATTGCCAGGGCACCTTGACCTACAGCAGGGATACAAACATTCGGATCTAAAAATTCTGTCACAATCTCTTGTGACCATCCCATACGTGATAGTCCGGCAGCCGCTAAAATAATCGCATCATAATCTTCCGTTTGTAATTTTCTTAGTCGTGTATCAATATTTCCCCGGATCCATTTGACTTGTAGGTCAGGTCGTCTTTTTAGAATTTGCGCCTTTCTCCTTAAACTACTCGTTCCAACAATGGCCCCTTTTGGCAATTCATCTAGTCCTTTATGGCTTTTTGAAATGAGCACATCTCTTGGATCTTCTCGCTCAGGAATACACCCAATCGTTAACCCTTCCGGTAAAATACCAGGCATATCCTTCATACTATGTACAGCCATATCAATTTTTTTCGTCAGCATCTCATGTTCAATTTCTTTTACAAATAAACCTTTTCCACCTACTTTAGATAACGTCACATCTAAAATTTGATCACCTTTTGTCACAATTTCTTTCACTTCAAATTCAAAGGGCGCTCCTAACTTCTTCAATTGTTCAATAACCCATTTTGTTTGTGTCATTGCCAACTTACTACGTCTTGAACCGACAACAATTTTTCGCATAATAACCTCCAGTTAAATCTCCAAATTTTATTAAAAATCCATTCCTCTAAGCCATCAAAAATGAAATGTGGAAAAGTTTCCAGACAAGAAAAAGTTTATTAAAACGACCAAAAAAGCGGAAATATTATAGAAAGCCAATCTTTTTCCAGCCATATTTTTCCTTAATCTAAAATAAACGAGCATACTGTATATAAAAACAATGAAAAATGAACCGATGATTTTCGCATCAAAGATATGCAACGTCGGAATTTTTATAAATGCCCATTGTAACCCTAATATAATACCGACCGAAAAAGTGGGCAATCCGATACTATTTAATAAATAGGCATATTGTTCTAATTTTGATAAATCGTTAATTCGAATCAACCGCTTTCCCCACCTTTTCTTCTTCAATAATTGATATTGAAGAAGATATAAGAGAGAAAAAATACAAGACAATGAAAAAATTACGTAGGCAAATATTGTTATAACGATATGGATGATTAAGAGTTCAGAAATTAATCGTGCACTCACCGCACTTTCCTCCCACTGAAACGGGGCGAACGTATAAATCACGACAATAATAAACCCTAAAAGGTTCGTAAAGAAAGCAATAAACTCAACTTTCCAATATCGGTTAATTAAAATCGAAAACGTGATCAAAAGCCAACTATAAAAATATAGACCTTGTTCTAGACTTAATAAAGGTAAGCGCGCTGTACGTATATAAAAGTCTACAACTAAAATGGTTTGCACAAGCCATATTACATAAAGCAACCAGAAGGCAGCTTTCTTTGCCTTCCGGTTATTCAACAGAAAATCCATATAAAAAAAGATGAGAGAAAATGCGTAAAGAAGAACCATTCCCTCTTGCATTCTCGCCAATAAATATTCTGTCATAGGCGAAAACCTCTTTCACAAGTATCCATTTCCTAATTCATTTGCAACGTTGGCGATGGCTTTGGCTCATTGCGTGTAACAGATTCAGTTTTTTCAGCTTTCTTTCCATTTTCTTGATCTGCTAAATTAAAGATTTGTTCAAAATAATGTAATGCCTCATGGCCATTCGGTTCCGCAGCTAATTCTTTTATTTGTAGGATAGGGTCTTTTAACATTTGATTAATGATGGATTTCATATGTTTACGAATCACTTTTCTCTCTCGTTCTGACAAATCTGGTAATTTTCTTTCAAGACTAGTCATGACATCGGCTTGAATATTCAATGCCTTTTCACGTAATGAAGAAATTAGCGGGATAACTCCTAGCGTATTTAACCACTCTTGAAAATCTGCTTCCGCTTCATGAATATATTGTTGAATCGTTTCTGCTGCTTTTTGACGTTCTTGCATATTGGCTTCAACAACGCCTTCTAGATCGTCAATATCGTATAAGAACATACCATCTAGTTCATGAATTGATGGATCAATATCTCTAGGCACAGCAATATCCACTAGGAAAATCGGTTTTCCGTTCCGTTCTTTTTCTACCGTTTTCATCATGGATTTCGTAATAACATATTGACTTGCACCCGTTGATGAAATCACAATATCAGATTGACATAATACATCTGTCATATTTTCAAAGGAATAAGCTGTACCATTAAATTCATCAGCCATTGTTTGGGCTTTTTCAAAGGTGCGATTTACAACAGCAATTTTTTCAACACCGCTACCTTGTAAATTTTGGATGGCAAGCTTTCCCATTTTTCCCGCGCCGATAATTGCCACTTGTTTCCCTTTCAGATCCCCGAAAATCTTTTTCGCAAGTTCAACCGCGGCATAACTTACCGATACTGCATTTGCCCCAATATCTGTTTCGGTGTGAGCCTTTTTTGCAACCGTGACCGCTTCTTTAAATAATCGGTTAAAGATCGTACCAATTGCTTCACGCTTTTGCGCTAGTAAAAAACTAGACCGAACTTGTCCTAAAATTTGGGTTTCCCCGATAATCATTGAATCTAATCCACAAGCAACTTTAAATAAATGCTGAACAACTTGATTGTTCTCATATATAAATAAATGTTTTTCGAATTCAGACCGATCGATTGCAAACCATTCAGCTAAAAATTGTTTAATATAATATTTACCAGTGTGTAATTGGTCAACCACCGCATAAACTTCCGTACGATTACAAGTTGAAACAATTACATTTTCGAGAATACTTTTTCTTTTCTTTAACAATTCCATGGCATCACCTAATTGTGACTCTGGAAAAGACAGGCGTTCACGAATTTCCACTGGAGCTGTTTTATTGTTTAACCCGACCACTAGTAGATGCATTTCTTTCCCTCCAAAGAAACTGACTCATATAAAAATTGTAACATGTAACAGTGACAAATTTAGTCATAAATGTGAACAGAAACTGAAATTTATGTTACGATAAGTTCATCCTTGAATCATAAATTTCATTCCCATTTATAAGTATTACTACTTTATAATTATTATAAATTACTTTATTTTTAGGCTATCAAACCGAGCAAAATTGTTCAAGTAATATGAAGGTGATTTGTACAAATGAGAAAACAAAATCTATTTCCAAGTATCGTATTAATTGGATTTGGCCTGTATTTTTTCCTGCAGCAGACGAATATCCAAATCAGTTCTCAATTCTTTACGTGGCCGACCATTCTGCTCATTGTTGGCCTCGCCTTTTTAATACAAGCCTATTCGGGAAATGATTTTGAAATGATTGTACCCGGTATTTTGTTTTTAGGATTAGGCGTCCATTTCCATTTAATACAAAATGTACATATTCAATTAGACCACATCGGTGGCATTATTTTATTCATTGCTCTCGGATACTTTTTACGGTACCAAAAAACAAGAAATGGCTTATTTTATTTTTGGCTTTTTCTTATTCTGGCTCTGATTCAACTATTTTATGACAAATATATCCAATGGATCGGAATCATTGAAGATAAACGTTTACAATTCACTTCATTATGGCCGATCATTTTAGTCATCGCAGGAGCGTACTTATTCTTTTTCAAGAGAAAGTAAAAGGGACAGTCCAGAAAGTCTGATTCTTAGATTGATGGATGGTACGGTGGCGAACGCGCGTCCGGTGGCACGGCGACATCAACTTCGCCTTTACGGGTCTTCAGCTCGCGTGCCTGGCGCTTACCTTTTTAGCACAAAAACGATTGCTGTTCCCACTGGATTCGCATCGCCAACTCTCCCTTCAAATCCGTTTTTATGACTTATTGGACAGCCCTATTCTGATTAAGGTCAATTCAATCATTTGCTCGTTTTGGAAATACCGTGTAACTAAAACTGATAAGGAAATCGATAACAATGACGACAGTCCAAACGTTTAAAGGTCTTATTAATTCAGCTGTTTGCTCCGAAAAACCGATGGAAAGTAGGATCATCCCTAAAATACTGGCTCCGATTATATAGGCGAAAAAATGGCGATACCAACCTTTTCTTTCTTCTCTCGCATATTCCATTCCGTAAAGTTTCTTTTTTACCGGTCGTTCTCCCCCAGAAAAGCGATAAGCGAACTGTTTATCCGCCCAGGCAATCATTTGTTTCCCATAGACAACACTGATGCCAATGTAAATCGCAGCTAATCCGTGAACAAACTCAGCAACAGCTCCATTTACCAAATCAATGTATGTTGCAAATAGCAGAACAAGATCAATAAGTGGTGTGCAGATGAACAGTATCATACTCAATTTCTTTTTCTTAAAAATATATCTCGTCACAAGCCCGGCAAGGACAAAAACCCAAAATCCAATTTCACATGCAATGATTAACCATCCGATCCAACTCATCATAAGACCTCTCCCTTTTTTAATACGTCTGTATTAAAAAATAACATATTTTTGTTTTTAATACAAGTGTGTTAAAATAAATATATGCCAAAAATTGTTGATCATGAAAAAAGAAAAATTAAAATTGCTGAAGCTACATGGAAAGTGATCGTCGAGGAAGGGTTGGAAAATGCAACCGTGCGAAAAATTGCACAAACTGCGAATCTTTCCGTCGGTGCACTGCGACATTATTTCCCTTCCCAATCGGAGTTATTCGCTTTTTCAATGGAACTCGTATCCGAGCGCGTGCAAAAACGGATCGCCTCGAAAAAATATGACGGATCGCCACTGGAAGTGATCACTGCGATTATTAGTGAACTTTTACCAGTTGATGAGGATCGCCGGGTGGAAATGGAGGTGTGGTTCGTTTTTTCTGCAAAAACACTGGTAGATCCAAGATTAAAAACATTGAGTGAAAAAAACTACTTTAGCATGCATGACGGGTTTGAAAGGCTTTTAAACAAACTAAAAAAAGCAGGATTATTACGAGAGGAAATCCATTTTCAAATGGAAATTCATCGTCTCCATTCCCTTGTTGATGGATTGGGAAGCCATCACTTACTTTATCCCGATATATTTACATATGAAAATATGATGGAAACGTTAATCTATCATTTAAAGACATTAATGAAGTCTTTTTGAAGCTCAAGTTATATCCAGTGGTAACTCTAATAACAAAAGAGAAGGAGTAGCATCATATTCCAATGCTACTCCTTTTCTTATCGGTTCGGTTATTCATTTTGATCTTTTTCTGTCTGTTCACCATATACATACTGACTGATGACGTTCCATGCCTCTTCTTTCCCTTGCCCTGTTTCAGAGGAAAAAAGAATAAGGTGATCTCCCTTTTCAATATTTAACGTGTCTTTCACGATTTTCAGATGTTTTTGCCATTTTCCCTTTGGAACTTTATCGGCTTTTGTCGCAATGATGATAGTCGGTATTTTATAATACTTCAAGAAATCATACATCATGATATCATCTGCTGTTGGTTTATGTCTGACATCTACAATCGACACGACACATTTTAACTGTGGGCGCTCAGTAAAATAAGTTTCAATCATTTGTCCCCATTTTTCTCGCTCTTTTTTGGATACCTTTGCATAGCCGTAACCTGGCACATCGACAAAATAAAATTCTTCATTGATCAGATAAAAATTTAAGGTTTGGGTTTTTCCCGGTTTTGATGAAGTTCGGGCTAAATTTTTTCGGTTTAACATTTTATTAATAAATGAGGATTTTCCTACATTGGAACGACCTGCTAGAGCAATTTCTGGCAGGTCGCCTTCTGGATATTGAGCTTTTTTAACAGCACTAATGACGATTTCTGCACTT
The DNA here is from genome assembly GCF_025660415.1 of Pallidibacillus thermolactis. Lineage (NCBI taxonomy): Bacteria > Bacillati > Bacillota > Bacilli > Caryophanales > Bacillaceae > Pallidibacillus > Pallidibacillus thermolactis. Next base: position 23,841 of record NZ_JAOUSE010000001.1, on the reverse strand, counting down.
TTAACTTTCACTGATTCCACCTACTATTGCTTCATTTAGTACTTCTTCAACATGTGTAACCGGTATATATGTCAGTTCTTTCTTCACTGTTTCTGGTACATCATCGAGATCTTTTTCATTATCTTTTGGGATAATGATCCGTTTCAATCCTGCCCGGTGAGCACCTAACGATTTTTCTTTTAATCCCCCAATCGGCAGAACTCGACCACGTAATGTCACTTCGCCTGTCATCCCGACTTCACGACTGACAGGTTTTCCTGTCAATGCCGATACTAAAGCGGTTGTAATCGTAATTCCTGCTGACGGACCATCTTTCGGTACGGCACCTTCAGGAACGTGAATATGAATATCAAACTTCTTATGGAAATCAGAGTCAATTCCAAGCTTTTCTGCATTGGAGCGAACATAACTAAAGGCTGCTTGTGCAGATTCTTTCATCACATCGCCTAATTTCCCTGTTAAGACTAGCTTTCCACTTCCAGGGGCCAATGCAACTTCAATTTGCAATGTGTCTCCCCCAACCGCAGTATATGCTAAACCATTTGCAACCCCTACTAAATCTTCTTGTTCTGCCATACCAAAACGGAAGATTTTTTTACCTAAAAATTCCTCAATATTCTTTTCTGTAACAATGACCCGTTTTTTCGCTTCAGATGTAATGATTTTAGCGGTTTTTCGACAAACTTTCGCGATTGTTCGCTCTAGACCGCGAACCCCTGCTTCCCTTGTATAGTAACGAATCATGGAAATAATGGCCTCATCACGGATTTGTAATTGGCTTTTTGTTAGACCATTTTCTTTAATTTGTTTCGGAATTAAGTAATCTTTGGCTATATGTATCTTCTCTAATTCGGTATAACCTGCAATTGAAATGATTTCCATTCGGTCACGTAAAGGTCCAGGGATCGTACTTAAATCATTTGCGGTAGCAATAAACATGACTTTCGAAAGATCATAAGTCTCTTCAATATAGTGATCGCTAAAGCTTTTATTTTGTTCAGGGTCTAACACTTCTAACATTGCCGCAGACGGATCACCACGAAAATCATTTGACATTTTATCAATTTCATCAAGAAGAAAAACGGGATTAATTGTTCCTGCCTTTTTCATCCCTTGAATAATACGGCCTGGCATGGCACCGACATATGTCCGTCGATGACCACGAATTTCAGATTCATCGCGAACACCGCCTAAGGAAATTCGAACAAACTGTCTTCCTAAAGTTCGAGCGACAGACTTCGCTAAACTCGTTTTACCAACTCCAGGAGGGCCGACAAGACAAAGAATCGGTCCTTTAATTGAGTTGGTTAGTTTTTGTACAGCTAAATATTCTAAAACACGTTCCTTCACTTTCTCTAATCCATAATGATCTTCATTTAAGATCTTTTCTGCCTTTTTCATATTAATATCGTCCACTGTCGCCTTTTTCCATGGCAGTGCGATTAGCCAATCGAGATACGTACGAATGACCGAACTTTCAGCAGATGTATTTGGCACCTTTTCATAGCGGTCTAACTCACGAATCGCCGCATTGTATACGTGTTCTGGCATTCCTGCCTTTTCAATTTTTTTACGAAGCATCTCAACTTCGCCGGTTTTGCCTTCTTTATCCCCCAATTCTTTTTGAATGGCTTTCATTTGTTCACGCAAATAATATTCCTTTTGCGTCCGTTCCATGGAACGTTTAACCCGTTGACCAATTTTCTTTTCAAGTTGGATCACTTCTTTTTCATTGTTTAAAATGGTCACGATCATATTCAAACGTTCTTTAATATCAACAGCTTCTAACACTTCTTGTTTTTGCTTCAATTTTAACGGTAAATGGGATGCAATAATATCAGCTAACCTGCTAGGTTCTTCAACATCTTGCACCGTAGCAAACGTTTCAGCGGAAATCTTTTTCGAAATTTTTATGTATTGTTCAAATAAGTCTAAAACCATGCGTTCTAACGCTTCAACTTCAGCATCCTTTTGCTCTTCAGCGCCAAAAACTTGAATTTCCACTTCATAATATTCGTCATTATCTATGAATTGTTCAATCTTCCCACGATGTAGTCCTTCCACTAAAACACGGATTGTTCCGTTTGGAAGCTTCAACATTTGCTTCACGTGGGCTAACGTTCCCATTTTATAAATTTCTTCCTCTGTCGGCTCATCAATTGAAACTTCTTTTTGAGCAGATAAAAAGATGTAATTTTCATTCATCATTGCTCTTTCAAGGGCTTGCACCGATTTATCTCGACCAACATCTAGATGCATGACTGTCGTAGGAAAAACGACCAGTCCGCGAAGTGGCAGGAGGGGAACGATTCTCTTTTGTTGTTCTACCATTGTGATACCTCCAATTATTTAAACAAAAATGTTTATGATGTAACATGTGTACTATTCATTATGTATGGGTTTATAAAGCAAGTCCAATAAGTCGATTTGAACGTATGTATTATACCAATATTTACCAAATGTGAAGAAAGCTATTGTAAAAATTTTAACCTATTTAGACTAAACTGTCTAATTGAAAGATGGAAAAATCAACATAAGCTAAGAAATTTAGGAATAAAGAAGTCAACTGTATTATGAATAATTTCGTTCCATTTTTCAATGCCCATCATAATTTGTTCCGGTGAATGCCCGTTTGTTTTAATCTTCCTATTACTTGAAGATTTATGAGTGAACGGAAGCAACATTTATGATGCAAAAAAATCCGGTTTGTACAAGACAAACCGAAACAAACTCACGATATATGTATACTTTGAAATGGGATTTTAATCCTTTTTAAAAGAGGCTTTAAATACTTTCTTTTCGTTCTGCTTGTAAAGACAATGCCGATTTTTCTATTTCTAACTTGTTGTCTTGTAAGTTTTCTTTATTGTTTACTGGGAATTGGACGATCGCATGTTGAAATACTTCTTTTAATGTTGTAACTGGGACAATTTCGACCCCTTCGATTTCTTTTAAAATCGATTCCATATTATCTTTTGGAATAATAACTTTCGTTACTCCTGCTCTTTGGGCGGCCTTGATCTTCGTATATACTCCACCGACCGGTTTAACTCGACCATGAATGCTGATTTCCCCTGTCATTGCTACCGTATTTTTGACCGGTACTTTATATATTGCCGAATAAATCCCAGTTGCCATCGCAATACCGGCAGATGGTCCATCGACTGGAATTCCTCCTGGGAAATTCACATGGATATCGTATTCATCAGCAGGTACTCCAAAGGAACGTAGGATCGTGATCACATTTTCAATCGACCCTTTAGCCATACTTTTTCTCCGAATGGATTTACCTTGGCCACCGATACTTTCTTCTTCCACAATCCCAGTAATATTAATGGAACCTTTGTCGGTTGCTGGGATTGCACTAACTTCAATTTCTAAAAGTGCACCGCTATTCGGGCCATAAACGGCCATGCCATTGACAAGACCGACCTCTGGTTCCGAATGAATTTTGTACTCCATACGTGGTGAAAGTTGACTTGAATGGATGACCCATTCTATATCTTCATCTTTAATGAAATCCCGATGATCCGTGATGGCAAGTCCTGCAGCAATTTGCACCATATTTACCGCTTCACGCCCATTTTTAGCATATGTCGATATTTTTTCTAACCCGTAGTCACTAATTTTCATCTTTACTTTTTCACAGGAACGTTTGGCAATCTGAATGACTTCGTCCTGGTTTAATTCCCTAAAGAAGATTTCTAAACAACGGGATCGAATGGCCGGCGGAATTTCTTCAGGCGTTCTCGTCGTAGCACCGATTAAACGAAAGTCAGCCGGTAAACCATTTTTAAAAATATCATGAATATGGTTCGGAATTTGCATATTTTCTTCACTGTAATAGGCGCTTTCAAGAAACACTTTCCGGTCTTCTAATACTTTTAGTAATTTATTCATTTGAATTGGATGAAGTTCACCAATTTCATCGATAAACAGGACTCCACCATGGGCGTTCGTTACTGCCCCTTGTTTTGGCTGGGGAATACCAGCTTGCCCCATTGCACCAGCACCTTGATAAATCGGATCATGTACCGATCCAATTAAAGGATCGGCAATTCCTCGTTCATCAAATCTTGCTGTTGTTGCATCCAGCTCAACAAATTTGGCATCTTTGGAAAAGGGAGACTTCTCCATTTTTTTCGCTTCTTCTAAAACAAGTCGAGCTGCTGCCGTTTTCCCGACACCTGGTGGTCCATATATAATGACATGTTGTGGATTAGGACCACACAAACCTGCCTTCAACGCTTTTATTCCATCTTCTTGACCAATGATATCCGCAAAACTCGATGGTCGGACCTTTTCCGCTAATGGTTCTGTCAGTCTTATGGAACGTAGTTTTTGCAATTGTTCCATTTCTTTTTTCGATTCTCGATCTATAGAAACCTTTTGTGTTCGTTGTCCTTTCAGCAAGTTCATGAAGTAAAGTCCGATGATGACGCCGAAAAACAACTGAACAAGTAATACAATACCAGTAATGTTCATGAAATTCCCTCCAAAGCCTCTTATCTATTTGCCAATAGTATCTCCTTTTCGGGATTGGAATAAACAAGAAATTATGGAGAGAATTTCTGTATGTTTTTTGATGGTAAATTCGCGTCATTTTGTTGGTTATGCTCTCGAACTTTTTGCTTCATTTTACTTTATTTTGTCCACGAAAATGCGTATCAAAGAAATTTCTAGCTCTTTAACCCAACTTTTATCCATCAGCCTGTAAAATTACAGCACAGTAAAAAAGCAAACAGCGTTACACTGTTTGCTCCTATATTCAAATATTAAGCCGAGGTTTTCTCCTCTTTTGCAACGGATCCGTCTTTTAATATTAATACTGGACGTTTGTTTTCAGTAACCGATTCTTTCGTAATAATACATTTTACAACATCTTCACGAGAAGGCAATTCAAACATAACTTCTAACATAATGGATTCGACAATGGAACGTAAACCACGTGCACCTGTTTTTCTCTCGATGGCCTTTTTCGCAATTTCTCTTAAAGCTTCCTCTTCAAATTCAAGCTCAACATCATCTAATTGTAATAATTTTTGATATTGTTTCACAAGGGCATTTTTTGGTTTTGTTAAAATTTGAATCAATGCTTCTTCATCTAATTTTTCTAATGTCGCAATTACCGGAATACGTCCGATAAATTCTGGAATTAACCCGAAGGATAATAAGTCTTCAGGCAATACCTTTGATAACAAGTCTTCTTTTTCATCGACGACAGATGATTCAGAACCAAAACCAATCACTTTTTTACCAAGACGACGTTTAATGATTTGTTCAATACCGTCGAAGGCTCCACCCACAATAAATAAAATATTCGTTGTATCAATTTGGATAAATTCTTGATGTGGGTGCTTACGGCCACCTTGAGGTGGTACACTTGCTACAGTACCTTCTAAAATTTTCAATAATGCTTGTTGCACACCTTCACCGCTAACATCCCTTGTAATGGAAGGATTCTCGGATTTACGTGCAATTTTGTCAATCTCATCAATATAAATAATCCCTTTTTCAGCACGTTCTACATCATAGTCAGCTGCTTGAATTAATTTAAGCAAAATATTTTCAACGTCTTCACCGACATATCCCGCTTCTGTTAATGAAGTGGCATCAGCAATAGCAAAAGGAACGTTTAAAATACGAGCTAATGTTTGAGCAAGTAACGTTTTACCGCTACCTGTTGGACCGATTAAACTGATATTACTTTTTTGTAATTCAACATCATCAACTTTGCTTTTCGTATTGATTCGTTTGTAATGGTTATAAACCGCTACCGCTAATGTTTTCTTTGCATCATCTTGACCAATAACATATTCATCTAAAATTTTACGAATTTCAATTGGTTTTGGAACATCTTTAAATTCCACTTCTTCTTCATTACCAAGCTCTTCTTCCACAATTTCTGTACAAAGTTCAATACATTCATCACATATATAAACGCCTGGACCAGCAACTAATTTCCGCACTTGATCTTGTGTTTTCCCACAAAAGGAACACTTTAATGAATCTTTTTCTTCATTGAACTTAAACATACAGCTCACCCCTTTAAACTATTCATAAAACGCAAGCTCATTCAATACGTTCTTCTTCGGTATTCTTTAATCAATTATATGTATATGGATTGTATCATATTGTTTTCAAAAATAGGAAACAAAATGATTATGATTGATTATGTATAGTTTGTACAAACGATTCTTAATCATATTAGGTAAAAACTAGGTGAACGATGAAACAGTTAAATTAATGACTATTATATGTGAAAGTGAGTTGTGTGGCAATTCATTCTATTCAACTTGCTCGTCAAATATTAAAAGGGACATCAATCAACATTTTAAATTGTGCTTAATGTGATAAAACAAGGCACGAAACTAAAAATGTCGCGCCTTGTTTGTCATGTTCATAAAACGAAGTTTGAATTGCGTTTACGTTTATTATTAAGCTTCTTCCGTTACTTCTTCTTTAGGTTCTACTTCTTTTCTGTTTTCGACAAGTAATTCAACTGCTTTGTTTAATTTTAAGTCTTCCTTAATTGAATCTGTAGAACCTAGAATTTGTTTAATTTGATCTACTGGAAGATTGTAAGTTTCAGACATTTTTTCTAATTCTTTTTCAACTTCTTCATCAGTAACTTCGATATTTTCAGCTTTCGCAATCGCTTCTAAAGTTAGACTTACTCGAACACGTTTTTCAGCATCTGCTTTCATTTGTTCTTTTAGTTCACTTTCGTCTTGACCAGAGAACTGTTTGTAAAGATCAAGGTTTAGACCTTGTGCTTGTAATCTTTGTTCAAATTCTTTCATCATGCGATCAATTTCATTTTCAATCATAACTTCTGGTACATCAATTTCTGCATTTTCAGCAGCTTGTTCGATTACCGCATTTTCAATTGTATGTTTTGCTTCGTGTTCTTTTGATTCTTTTAGACGATTTTTAATTTTTTCACGAAGAGCATCTAATGTTTCTACTTCATCATCAACGTCTACTGCGAATTCGTCATCAAGTTCAGGTAATTCTAAACTTTTTACTTCATGAACTTTTACTTTGAAAACAGCATCTTTGCCAGCTAATTCTTCAGCATGGTATTCTTCTGGGAACGTTACGTTAACTTCTTTTTCTTCACCAGCTTTAACACCAATTAGTTGTTCTTCAAATCCAGGAATGAATGAACCAGAGCCTAATTCAAGGGAGTGGTTTTCAGCTTTTCCACCTTCGAACGCTTCGCCATCAACGAAACCTTCAAAGTCGATTACAACTGTATCGCCTTCAGCTGCTGCTTCATCTTCTTTAACAACTAATTCTGCATGACGTTTTTGAAGTTCTTTAAGTTCATTTTCAACGTCTTCATCTGTTACTTCTGTGTCTACTTTTTCAACTTCTAAACCTTTATATTCGCCAAGTTTCACTTCAGGTTTAAGTGTTACTTCAGCTGTAAAGATTAAAGCTTCATTTTTACCAATTTGTTCAATATCAATTTCAGGTTGTGAAACTGGTTCGATGGAAGTTTCTTCAACAGCTTTTGTATATGCTTCAGGTAAAACGATGTCTAAAGCATCTTGGTATAATGCTTCAACACCAAAACGTTGTTCGAAAATTGGACGTGGAACTCTCCCTTTTCGGAATCCTGGAACATTTACTTGTTTTACTACTTTTTTGAAAGCTTGATCAAGGGCTTTGTTAAATGTCTCTGCATCAACTTCGACAGTTAATTTCCCTTGGTTGCCTTCTAGTTTTTCAAATTTTGCAGACATACCTGTTTTCCCTCCAACATCTATTTATCAATATTATATATTGTTCTTGTAATGACACCTTGTGCGACGATATGTAAGAATAAGTCCAAAAAAATAGTAAACAGAACTATCGTACATAAAAAATGGTCACAAGGCATGTAAAAAAGAACAGAAATTCTAACCCTATCATTATATCATAGGTTTAAGATGTTTCAACACATCTAAGTGAAAATCCTATATCCAAACATTTATAACATACATTATTTTTTCATTATATTCTAGTTACAGATTATTTCATAAAGTGTTCTTCAACATGCAACACAAAGGCTTTCGCTTCTTCAACTTCCGCTTCAGAAATATGCGCAGCATTCGTCTTGATAAACGCCATTTCTTCCAAATTTTGGTCAAAATAAGAGGCTGTTATAGCAAGAATTGCGATTGCCCATTGAAGTGGGTTGGTCATTTCCTTTTCAAGCGGATAAATTGCAAAAAAGAAATTTTCACATAAAGTCAGTGCATTTTCCAATAAACTTGGATTATCATCACGAAGTGCTTTTTCAATATACTGTTTAACTTCACGGGAAAACGGTACATCTTGAACAGAAAAGTAAGAAGACGGATTTAATGTGATCGATTTATTAAATTTCCGAACTTGTATTTTCCGTTCAAATCCCTTTTCCTTTAATGCGTTGATGATCATTGTTTTAACAAAGGCATCCTTTGAATCATCTCGTAGAAAACTTTCGATTTCATGGATAAATGTGTGAACATCTTCTAAATCAAGCTCCAAAATATTTTGAAGTACCTTTTGAAAATCACCTTTAAATAGCTCTTTTGGATCTCGATTCGTTTTTTTCTTCTGTTCATCCGCTAATTTTTGACTTAACTGCAGTAGTTCTCTATATTGATCAAGTTTATGTTCTGGGATTTGCTCTTCATCTAATAGCATTGTTAACAATGTGTTGATTTTTTTATACTCATGTAATTGAAAAAGTACAGTGACATAGAGTTCGACAACTTCAAAGTAGTCCCCGATGCCAAAACGCATCATTTCTTCTAAAATCAGTTTGGCATTCGAAAAATTCCCTTGTTGCACATAAGCGATTGTTAAAGTAAATAAAATTTCAGGGTTTTCGTCATCGATCCGTTTCGCTTCTTCTAAATATTCGATGGCTTCTTTCACATTACCTTCTTCAAGGCAAAGTCGTCCTTTATTAAGTAAACGTAGTTCTAATTGGGGAAAAGGAATGACGTTATCATTTGCTTTCGGATCTTTTTCCATAAAAATCCCACGCTTTGCTATATTTTCTTTGGACAGTTTAACATGGATATCGTGGAAATTCAAAAGAATTTGGGATTCACGCCGTTGGATCTACCCCACTCAACAAAATAAAAAGCCCCTTATACAAGGATAAGGGGGGTTCTAGCGTCCCGGACGAGATTCGAACTCATGACCTACAGCTTAGGAGGCTGTCGCTCTATCCAGCTGAGCTACCGGGACATGGTATTACAATTATACATTTATTCACTACTCTAATTCAATTTTTTGGTCGTCCCAATCTCAGTAAGCTTATTCAAGATGCCGTTCGATTGGTACGCTGATGTTGATTCGAAGATGCTTACTCGAGCGTGCTCTATCCAGCTGAGCTACCGGGACATGGTATTACAATTATTCATTTGTTTTACTACTCTAATCCAATATTTTTTGGGTCGTCCCAATCTCAGTAAGCTTATTCAAGATGCCGTTCGATTGGTACGCTGTTGTTGATTCGAAGATGCTTACTCGAGCGTGCTCTATCCAGCTGAGCTACCGGGACATGGTATACAATTATACATTTATTTATCAAATTGGACGTTTTTATTTTAACACATATTTCCTTTTCGAACAATATGGGACTATGTGGAACAATCCAAAGGTGAAAGGTGGATTTTCCAACCTTTTTCCTTTTGTACTAGCATTTCTATTAATATTTTTAAAAAATTATAAATTTATATTAAATTTCGTTCTGATTCAATTATAATGGTGTGTAAGTCAAAAAGAAGGGGATGAAAGGAAATGACAAATGAAAAATCGATTGATATTCAAGAGCTTACAAGCGAGCAAGATTGGAAAAAAGCCTATCCAATAATGAAACAATTACGGACCCATTTAAGTGAGGAGGAATATTTAACTTTAGTTCAAGAAGCAACAGAAAAGGAGAATTATAGACTAGTAGCCTTATATGATAACGAAAAAATGGTAGCCGTAACAGGTTTTATGCCAATGATTACTTTATATTATGGAAGATTCATATGGGTATGTGATTTAGTTACCGATGCAAACAGTCGTTCAAAAGGATATGGGAAAATACTTTTAAATTATGTACACCATTGGTCAAAGGAAAATGGCTATGACACCGTCGCTCTTTCATCAGGATTACAACGAGCAGACGCCCATCGCTTTTATGAAAAGAAAATGAACTACGATAAAGTTAGTTATGTTTTTAAAAAGCCGTTATAACGCTCAGGAACCTTTCTGTCATTATAAAAATGTAACCTATATTGCTTTTGTAGGTTACATTTTTATTTAGGTGGATTTGAATCATGGCGAACGGTACTTTTTTTATGCCTACCTTTCCAATTCCGACATGTATTAAAAGGTGCTTTATTGAAACATTATTCATGGCTAGATTTCCTAAATCTGTAAAGCGCTCGAAATCTTAACTTCCTTGCTAAATATGATAACAAACAGAAGGTTTTCAAAGTAAGTGGTTTAAGTGAGGAAGATCGAATCAATAAGTGATGTTAACCTAATACAGATCAACGCTTTTGTGGAGCTGTATTATGATTTCCAGAAAGTAATCATTGCATTTTTCATATGATTTACAAGCTTTATAAACAACCTTCGACATCAAAAGAAAAAATTTCCATTCATCGATTATTGATAAAGAAATAAAAATCATGTAATCTATTATTTATTGTGATAAAAAAATAAAGTTTTTTCTTCTTATCAAGAGAGATGGAGGGACTGGCCCTATGAAATCTCGGCAGCGGAACTTAGGAACTAAGTTGCTGTGCCAAATCCAGCAAGTTGTACTTGAAAGATAAGAAGGGTGTTTTATAGATACAAATATAAGGCCTCTTCTTGTTGTTTCAAGAAGAGGTCTTTTTGTAATTATGGGCGAAGTGCCCCATTTGAATTGTGGAGGTTGTACGATGAAAAAAGGAAATCCTTGGGCGTTAATCCCATTTGTTGTGTTTTTAGTTTTATTTATTGGTGCTGGGGTTATTACAGGTGATTTTTACATTTTCCCTGTTATTGTAGCCATCGCCATTTCAAGCGCTGTGGCCATAGCAATGAATCGAAAAGAACCTTTTGCAAAAAAGGTAGAAATTTTTTGCCAAGGAGCAGGAAATTCAAATGTCATGTTGATGGTGGTCATTTTTCTATTGGCCGGAGCCTTTTCATCGGTAGCAAAAGGCATGGGAGCCGTAGACTCTGCTGTTAACCTAGCTTTATCGTTTGTTCCGCAAAACTTGTTGATTGTAGGCTTGTTCATCATTGCTTGTTTTATCTCTTTATCCATGGGAACATCGGTAGGTACGATTGTTGCACTGGCGCCCATTGGAGTTGGGATAAGTGAGCAAACCGATTTTGCTGTAGCTTTAGTGATGGGAGCGATTATTGGCGGGGCCATGTTTGGCGATAATTTATCCTTTATTTCAGATACAACAATAACTGCTGTACGATCACAGGGTGCCGAAATGAAAGATAAATTTAAGGTCAATTTTTGGATCGTGCTGCCGGCAGCTATTGTCACGAGTATAATTTTGGGATGGATTACACTAGGTGAAACCGCACAAGTGGAACATTTAAGCTATAGTTGGATCAAAATTGTTCCTTATATTTTAGTTATTGTTTTAGCGTTAATTGGAATCAATGTTTTCTTAGTTTTAGCATTAGGGATTGTTCTCGCTGGAGCTGTTGGCCTAGCAGATGGTAGTTACCATATCATGAATCTTATAGAAACGATTGGCGAAGGAATGGCAGGAATGTATGAAATGGCCTTCCTCGCAATACTAATTGCTGGAATGGTGGAAGTTATTAAATTTAATGGAGGCATCGACTTTCTCCTTCAACTGGCCACAAGAAAAATTAAGTCGAAAAAGGGTGTCGAATTTAGTATTGCCGGTCTTGTTGGCGTAACCGATTTATCAACGGCAAATAATACGATTGCGATTTTAATTACCGGTCCACTGGCAAAAAAGATTGCCGAACAATATGGCATAGAACCAAGGAAAACAGCAAGCCTATTAGACATTTTTTCCTGTTCCATTCAAGGCCTGCTTCCATATGGCGCCCAATTACTTGTTGCAGCAAGCATTGCCGGAATATCGCCAGTCAGCATCCTACAATACGCTTTCTATCCAATCCTTATTGGAATTAGCGGTATTTGTGCTATTCTTGTTGGATATCCAAGAAAAAAGAAGTCATTCAATTAGTCCAATCAATATAGCAAAAAGGCTAATCGACAAGATCGATTAGCCTCTTTTTTTATTATTGTTTCCCCTTCTTGACCCATTCTGCAACGGTCACTGTACGTTTGGCCTGATGTTTGACCGCGGCTTCTACATCTCCGATCATTTTTCCATTTTGATCTACGGTTACACTTGTCCCATAAGGGTTGCCCCCTGCACCAAAGATAACGGGATCTGTATAACCAGGCGGTACAATGATGGCACCCCAATGCATCATAGAAGTATATAATGATAAAAGTGTTGCTTCCTGACCACCATGCGGATTTTGTGCAGAAGTCATTGCACTGACTACTTTGTTTACGGTTTTCCCATTGGCCCAGAGTCCACCTTGAATATCAAGAAATTGTTTCATCTGTGATGGCATATTCCCAAATCGAGTTGGAACACTAAAGATAATAGCATCAGCCCATTCAATGTCATCCGATGTTGCAACTGGGACATCTTTTGTTTTTTCCACCGTTGCTTTCCATGCTTCATTTCCCTGGATGACCGATTCAGGCGCTAATTCCTCTACTTTTAATACCTTCACCTCAGCGCCCATTTCTTTTGCTCCTTCTTCCGCCCATTTCGCTAATTGAAAATTCGTCCCACTCATACTGTAAAAAATAACAGCTAGTTTAACATTGGCCATTTTTTCAATCTCCTTTTGCTGATTTTCCATATTTTACACACGTCCTATTATTTCTCACTTTTTATTTTTCATTCATGATTTATAAATTGTGTTACTTTTCGCGGATGATTATTTACCATAAAGCGGATTGACTTTTTCCCTGCCATTGATGCCTGAGGAGTTCAATTTATTCGTAAAAAACTTGTCAATTACTTTTCTAACGTCCGTTTTCTTATAATATAAAAAAGGTGGGCAATAATGCCCACCTAACAATCGGATCCAAACCATTAAACCCCTTCCATCATATCACGTTTTCTGTATCCAACATATCCGAGTACCATTAACATGATACTGATAACAGTGATGGTAAGAAATGTTAATGCATCAAATTCTTCCAACGGTAACTGCGGAAGCCAACTTAGAACCGCTATATTCGAAACCCATTCCGGTATATCAACGATGGCACCAAAGTAGTTGACCGTAAAACAGTACGCTAAATAAATATAAACGACTTTCCCTAAATTTGGCATCCATCCGAGGGCTAGTGCGGCTAAGCCAATGATAAATAAAACCGATGGTAAGTAATTAAAACCAGCAGCAAGGAAATCATTAAACTCCATTGTGGTTGGTGTCTCCATGACCGAAAGCGCTGTTCCACCAAGAGTACTTGCAGAGATGAATATTCCTACGACACTAGTAAATATCGCAATTCCCATACAATGCCAATAAAGTTGGCTGCGCGTCACCTTCGTCGAAAATAGCTGACTCAAGCGCATTCGTCTTTCTTCCGCAAACAGTTTATTCACAATAAGAATCGGTACAATTGAAATTAACACGATCATTACGAGCATAATCGTTCCGGTAAAGGACTCTTCAATGGAAATGCTTGCATGGCTAAACATTTGTTTCATAATTTCATTACTTTCGATAAACGTCTGCATATCTCCATAGATTGCACCATAGGAAGCACCGATAAATATAAACGTCATCATCCAGCCAATCACGACACCTTTATTCAACTTAAATAATAAACCGCGGACGGATAATAATGACTTTTTGGCATAGGCTCTTCCCTTTCGCTCAGGAAGATAACCTGCCCCCATATCGCGTAAGCCTTCAAGGATGAAAGCGACTATGGTAATTATGACGACAAAAAGGAAAGCAAATAACAATGGAACCCAATCATTATTCGTATAGGGATACGTTAAATAAAACCAACCTAACGGATTGAACATCGATAAATCAACATTGGACGTATCGGTTCCTGCACGAATGATATATAGTACGCCTATTAAGCCTAAAGTTGAACCAGTTGCACTTGTCGACGTTGGCATAATTTGAGCAAAAAATAATGCCAGTCCTGCCCCGATAATTCCTGCAACACCGATCGAAGCGCCAAACAGTAAGGAACCTTCAACCGTAATCGTCTCAGCTTCAAAACTCATTAATACGCCACTAGTAAAAAGAGCTAGAATGATATGAATTAAGATGGTTTCAACCATTGTCGCCGCAGCGTTTGCTTGGCGACCAATATGAAACGAACGGACAAGTTCGGTCAAACCAAGATCCTCTTCTTTTCGAGTATGACTGATCACATGCAAAACAGACACAACCATGGCAAGTAAACCACAAAACAACAACATTTCATGTGTGTACATTGCACCTAACGTATACTCCGTTGCGGAATCAATCGGGGTTGGACCTACAATGGCAATCATGGCCGGATTTTTTAATGTCTCATATAACCCTGCTGCCCCTTGCCCTTTTGCTATTTCTTCAAATGCCGGAACAAAGCCTGCTGAAAATAAGCCAACACCGAAAACCCAAAAGAGGATTTTCTTCCAATCTCGTTTAATATATTGGGCAAAGAGGATTTCCCAGCGGGCAAATTTTTCCTTCATCATCCCTTCCTCCGTTTCTCCTTAGTTTTCATAATGACGCATAAACAAATCTTCTAACGTCGGTGGCACGGCTTCAAACTTTTTCACACCTAATTTAGTTGCAGCTAGTAAAATCTCATTCAAGTATCGTGTATCTATAGAGAAGGTCGCTTGATGATTCTTTTGTTGAAAATCAAAGATGCCGACAACATTTTTCAATTCCGCAATGTCTTTTTCCGTTTCGATGGTTACCGTTGTACGTGTTAAATGGCGCAATTCCTCAAGCGTTCCAGATTCAACCACTTTCCCTTGACGAATGATTACAACCTTATCCGCTAGTCGTTCCACTTCACTTAAAATGTGGGAGGATAATAATATCGCTTTTCCCTCTTTCTTCAGTTTTTCAACTTCTTCTTGGAAAATGGCTTCCATCAATGGATCTAATCCCGATGTCGGTTCATCAAAAATGTATAAGTCCGAATCCACTGATAAAGCAGCAATTAAGGCGACCTTTTGACGATTTCCTTTCGAGTACGTTTTCGCTTTTTTCTTAGGGTCTAGCTCAAACCGCTGGATTAAGGAATCCCGCTTTTGTTGACTTCCACCCCCATGTAGTTTCAAAAACAAGTCAATAATTTCTCCACCTGTTAAATTCCCCCATAAAGAGACATCCCCAGGTACATAGGAAATTCGTTTGTGAATGTCAAAGCTTTCTTTCCAAACATCTTTTCCAAAAATTCTAGCAATGCCGGCATCTCGTTTAATAATTCCTAATAAGATTCGTATTGTTGTAGATTTACCTGCACCATTCGGGCCGATAAAACCGACAACTTCACCTGCATGAACGGAAAACGACACATTGTGAAGCGCTTGGAACTTACCAAACCTTTTTTGCAACCCCTTTAATTCAATCACTTTTTCCATCCATCATACACTCCCTTATGGAATAAATTTTCCATTCAACTTAAACAATAAACTAACAAACAATTTTTAGTACACATTTATTATTATGTTATAAAATTAAAAACCAAAAATATAATTTTAGTTCATAATATCGGATATCATTCGAACTGTCAATTGAAAAAATAAACTTTTCTCACTTGGATAGTATGCAAAAGTTTATATATAATAGTAAAAAAACACGAAATTAGTCGGAAATTTATTTTGGAGGTAGTGATTTCATTTGAACGGATTCCAAAAAAGAACAGAAGCAAAGAAAAAGCAAATCATACAAGCCACGCTCCAACTGTTGAAAGCCAAAGGGGACGAAAAAAATATCACCATGGAGGAAATTGCCAAACAGGCCAACGTTGCCAAAACGACAATTTTTAAATATTTTGGCAATAAAGACAACTTAATTCGTGAAGTCTATCAAAGCTTTTTCGAGGAAATGATTGAATCGGCAAAAGCCATCTTGGCAAAAAACAAACCTTTTGAAGAAACATTAATCGAACTGAGTCAAAATAAAATCAAATATTTTCATGATATGGGGTACACGATCTATGTCGGGATGATGAAGTATATTACAGAAAAAGAAGATGACGGTCTTTCTTTAATGGCAAAAAAACTTTCCATAGAAAATCAAAGCATTTTATTGGACTTATTCCATCGAGGAAAAAAAGAAGGAAAAGTCGATTTAAAATATTCCGATGAATTTTTAATGCTGTATTTTCGGACCATTGTGGAAGGAATGTCGAACCCACAAATATACGAAAAAATAGCCCCCTACACAGAAGAATGGACCGAAATGTTGATGAAAGGTCTCGCACCCGACAAAAAGTGAATAGGTTAAATCTTCGAATTTTCTCTACAAAAAAACACGTCAAAGCGCTAGCCATATTCGCGTTTTAACGTGTTTTTTGTCCTTTATCGGCTATCTACCCGTTTCAAATGAATCTTTCAGACGTCACTAAAGTCATCTGAAATCACTTAAACAAGATGCATTTTAAACAAACAGGATCTGACGGGGTTCAAGTGATGGCAAACAGTTTTATTGTTTACCATAGGTCTCAAATTTTTCCATCATTCGTTCCATTTCTTGTTGATCTAGTAATACGGGTTCTCCAATGGATTTTGCTCGATAGTATATTTCACAACATAATTCAATTTGTTCTGCAATATTGTACGCATTCTTAATATCTTTAGCGCCAGCTAACAAACCATGGTTTGCCAATAACACAGCCTTTCTATACTTCATAGCTTGATAGGCATTGAATGCAAGTTCTTCTGTTCCAAAACTTGCATATTCAGCACATTTCACATCATATCCTGCACAAGCGACTAAATAGGAAACCGCTGGTAAATCCATTCTTAGCGCGGAAAGGGTTTTAGCAAATGTGGAATGGGTGTGAATGACTGCATTTATATCTTCTCTATTTTTATAAAAAATCGTATGCATGGCCAATTCCGTTGATGGCTTTCGTGTGCCCTCTACCAAATTATGTTTTAAATCTAAAACAACCACATCCTCTGGTTGCATACGATCATAATCTAATCCACTAGGACTGATAGCAACTAATCCCTGTTTGCGATTAAAGATACTAATATTTCCACCCGTGCCTTTTGTCAAACCATTTGTCACCATTTTTTGACAATAACGAACTACTTCTTTTCTCTCTTTTTCTAACAGCAAAGTTCCTCACCTTTTTCTTTCGTGAATTCTAGTAAAGTTCAACTTTTTTGTCTTCTAACTTGTCATTTCATAATTGTTGCATTTCGACTTAATATTTAACATTTGAACTCTAACCGATCTTACTTTCCTCAAATAAATCCTTTAAGTTTTTCTCATAAGGCTCTCTTATAATCCCTTTTTCCGTTATAATGGCTGTCACATTTTCATGTGGTGTAACATCAAATGCTGGGTTATATACTTTACTATTCTTTAAAGCCGTGTATTGACCAAATCGATTTATGACTTCCTCCGGGTCCCTTTCTTCAATTGGAATATCTTTTCCCGTTTTGGTCTTCATATCAATGGTTGATGTAGGAGCTGCTACATAAAATGGAATATTATAATAGTTTGCTAGAATGGATAGACCCAAGGTCCCGATCTTGTTGGCTACATCACCATTGGCAGCGATTCGGTCGGCTCCAACAATAACAGCATTTACTTTCCTCTGTGACATAACTGTCGCCGCCATATTATCAGTTATAATCGTTACATCAATCCCTGCTAACTGTAGTTCTAGTGCTGTTAAAGCTGAACCTTGTAATCTCGGACGTGTTTCATCTGCATATACTTTAAAATTCCATCCCTTTTCTTTGGCTAGATACATAGGTGCTGTTGCGGTACCATATTTTGTCGTAGCAAGAGCTCCAGCGTTACAATGGGTTAGAATGCCTATCCCGTCGTGTAATAACGTCAATGCATTTTCCCCTATTTTTCGATTCGTTATTTCGTCTTCTTTATGAATCTTTATAGCTTCTTTTAACAACACATTTTTGAGTTCAGACACGTCTAAATGATTGTTAGCGATTGCCGTTTTTTCCATTCTTTCTAATGCCCAAAATAAATTTACGGCAGTTGGTCGTGAGCTTGCTAGAAAATCAGAAACTTTCTTTAATTCTTTCCAAAAATCTTCAAAGGAGTTTTCAGTAGCATCACGAATCCCCAAATATAATCCATATGCGGCCGTAACCCCGATTGCCGGTGCTCCTCTTACTTTCATGACTTTAATCGCATCCCAAATGGATTCTGCTGTTTCAAACTCTTCATAAACCATTTCATTCGGTAAGCGCGTCTGATCTAATAATACTAATTTATGATTTTTCCATTCTATTGGTTTCAGTTCTGTCTCCATAGTAAAGGTCACCCCTTATAAGTTTGTGCATTTAATGCATGGAACAACTCTTCTAAATAATGCTCACCCTTCTTAAACGTATCTCTATTTTTTATCAGTTTTTTGGCTAATGTTAGACAGATTCTTTCCGCTCTTACTCTATCATTCGGATCGGATATTGAAGTAATATCTTTTACTTTGGCTAATCCGATAATTCGACGTGTCAATTCAAGTCCTGTGACACCAGCAGTACTTTCTAAAATTTGATCAATATACCATTGTTTAAAACCAGGTTCCTTTGCCATTATGTCAGTGACATATTCATCCCAAGATTTGCTAAATTTTTCAATAAACAGATCCAGAACATCTTTAATGGTTTGTTCCAACCAGTTGACAAATTCAGTTTTGTGGAATGTGACGCCATTGACATATGCAAAAACGAGATTGGCGATGACATTCCCCACATCGTAACCGATCGGACCGTAGAAGGCGAATTCTGCGTCAATGACTTTTGTTGAATCTTCTTTAATAAAAATAGAACCCGTGTGGAGATCACCATGGATTAATGCTTGTGCATGGGTCATGAAATCAAATTTTAGCTTCGCCACTTCTAATCTTAATTTGTCATCATTGTAAATCTCTTTAATAATCCATTCTTTATTCGGTTCAAATAAAATATTTCGATTATTTATATCATTGTAGGGTTCTGTGTATACTAGATCTTCAGTAATCTCACACAAATCAGGATTAATATATTTCTTTAGCAGTTTTTTCTTTTCTTTATGATCCATCACAACATCAGTGGTCGGAAGTAATGTATTGACTAAAAACGTCGTGATATCATCAGCAAATTTAGGGAAAATCTTATAGGATAACAGGGCATCCCGCATAATTTCATGATCCGATAGATCTTCCATGATAAAACAGTTCATGATGTCATCGTGTACATATACTTTTGGTACCAGTGAAGGTGCATATTGAGCCTGTAGTTGAAGAATGTTCGCTTCAATGTTGATGCGATTCGTAGAGACCACAATATCATCTGAAATACGGGCCACATCTCCGGCATGCTTTACAATTATGGATGTATTGGTTTTCGCCTCTGATACCCTATAAACATAGTTCAGATTACCATCACCAATTTCTTCACATGTTAACACACTATCTTTGGAAAAGAGATTCGTCTTTTCTTTTACATATTCGATTACATCATCTTTATTCATTAAGAAATAGCGTTCAAAGCGTGACATTATCGTTATCCTCTCCTTCGGATTCATTTGATTCACCTATGTAAAAGCTAATGAGAGCACAAGGCCGACAATATGTAGAACATAAACAGGATGAGAATATGACGAAACCAAGCGCCCTCTCTAGCCAGCAAAAAGCCGCAAACCTACGAATCTTGCAGTTTATCGGTTTCCAAGCAACTACATTTTTAACAATTATTATAAATAATTATATTCCGAATATTTTTGACAAAACTATAACATGACTTTTCCATTATTTTCAATCAAAATATCATTTCCTTATACGATACAGTCTGTATATTTTCTATCCTCTTCCAATTCCGCTTTATTACAGTATTCCTATGCACTCCACACATGAGCGTGTAATGATTTACACGTTTGGGCGATACTATAGGATATTCATACGATATTTTTTCTATTAGAATGTCGAGTATTGGTCAATTGGCTTTGTTATGATGAATTCATGAAAGGAGGGATACATTGTTAAAAGAGTTAAATCAAGTAATCGAATATATTGAAGCCCATTTAACCGATGATCTGTCTCTTGAAAGCATTGCAGATTATGCCGGTGTTTCTGATTATCACTTTAGAACCGTATTTTTTCATCTTTCTGGAATGACACTGAGTGAGTATGTAAAAAACAGAAAGCTATCGGAAGCCAATAAAGATTTATTGAATGGAGAAAAGGTAACCGACGTCGCTTTCAAATATGGTTATCAATCCGTAGACGGCTTTACACGGGCATTTAAGAAATGGAGTGGCTATTTACCATCGGACGTAATTAAAAAACGAATAAGTAAATCCTTTCCAAAACTTTCATTCATCATTACTGTAAAAGGAGGAACGGCTATGGAAGTGAGAATGAAAGAAATGCCAGCTTTTTATATTGTTGGTGTAAGTAAACGTGTACCGATACAATTTGAAGGTGTTAACAACGAAATTGTAAAGCTTGCCCAAAGCATAACGGAAGAACAAAGAAAAGCAATGCATGCGCTACAAAATATCGAACCAAAACAAATCGTGAATGCTTCTTATGATGCTGACGAAAATTTCTTAAAAGAAGAAGGCTATTTAACCCATATGATCGGTGTTTTAACGAGAAACGAGGAAATCAGTGATCAATTAGATAAAGTACGGGTAGAAGCAGGCACATGGGCCATCTTTCCAAATGAAGGACCCTTTCCATCAACATTACAAGAAACTTGGGCAAAAACATATGCAGAATGGCTTCCTGCCTCAGATTACGAAGTTATCCAAGCGCCAAGATTTTCATTTACGACCATGGATAAAAATAAAAAAGATGATGCCTATAGTGAAATTTGGCTACCCGTTCGGAAGAAAAAATAAACGAAGTCTCTCAACTGCGAGAGACTTTTTTCCTTCAATGTTGTTGCATGGACTGTTCATATCAACCCAAATAAAATATAACTTTTCTTTTTCCATCTCAAAACAGCAGTCCGGGACGTTTTACTCGTCCAAGGCTGCTGTTTATATAGTCCATAAAACAACTGTTGATGCATGATCTAATTTCCCAAAAACGCCAAAGAAGCATATACTTCTTCGTCAGGGATTTCTTCTGGTAACCTATTCTTAGGGTCACCAATAGCTAATACTTCTTTATAAACCTCTAACATAAATCTAGGTAATTTTCCCTGTAAATCTTCAAGTCTCCCTACCGAATCAACTAAATGGTCGTAATATTCAAAGTCATAACAGCGTTTGTGCCTTAAAATATTAAAATCATCTAGCACAACAATATCTTCATCTTTTAATTCAACACGACAAACTCTGCAACGTATACTCATCTTACATTCCCCTCTTACTTTTTACAAAAAGAATATCCTCTGTTTTTTAAATTGTAAAACAGCCAAAAATTGATGATCATATGAATTTTTTTGATCGAAATAGCTATTTAAACGCGAAACTTCAGAGTTTGACGCTCAAAAATTGATTTTTTTACATTTTTCTAGTAAATGACTTTGGAATATATAAATACTAAACATTGGTTTTGATAAGGACATCGGGAGTGGAATGCCCACTTCTTAACAGTCATAAGTATTTATAATGTAAAAAAGTAATTAAATCATGCCATGCTGACTTTTACATTATTCTAAATACCAAGAATGAAAAACACGTCAAAACGCTTAATATAGAGATTTGACGTGTTTGGCATAGTTTATATTCTATTTACAAAGTGACGTTCCAGGAGGACGTGGGGATATGGGAATAAACAATTGAATTTACAAGGTTTTAAAATGACCTTGTGTAAAATATGTGTAAAAAATAATATTAGTATAAAAGTTCGTTTGTGTTTACAGAGTATTTATATTATAATGTTTTTTAAAAGAAAAAATTTATAATTTCTTCAAATCAGCATTTTTGATTTCTATAAGAGCTTTTCGAGATAACTCATTAGAATTTACTTAATTAAATAAAATCAACTTATTCCCAGTCACCTGTATTGATTAATCCTTTTCTCTCCTTCTTACCGAAATCCTCCCAATATTTCAGTCTGGAGATCAGAAATTCCTTCCTCTCATCTGTTAAATCAGTATTTAAAATAGCGTATTCTTTTTTCTTAATTCTACTTAGTTGCTCCGCAAATACTGGTCCAAGTCTGAAAGTAGGTGAAACATACTTTGCATAATAATTACGATTTTTCACATGACAGGTAATTATATCTCTCCCTTTTATATTAGGTTTGAGACGATTAAAAGTCATATATATCTCATCATGTTTATTTAATTGAGCTCTTTTTTGATTTAAGTAAGGATTATCTTCAAATTCCTCCCTCAAACCATATATTAAAACATAGAAAGGTTTAATTGATTTACCCTCTATAAGATACTTATCAATATCATAGTATTCAAAAAAGAGAGATTGATGTGTAGGGTTTGAAAACCATATTTTCCACTCTTGTATTTGATTTTGAGCTTGAGTAAACTTAGCAGTTTGAGTACCATCTTTATTAAACCATTTTTTACCCGGAGCTTCAATTTCAATAAAAACTGGATATATGTTCAGACTATCAGAAGCAAACCATAAAAAATCAGGGATCTTTGTAGTTAATCCTTGTAAAACTGGCTGTGTAATTAATGCGTTGTTATATGGAGCGTGACCAGATTCTCCAAAAAAACCGAATGCTCCTGGTAGCATTGCTGGATTCTTTTCAAAAAAATCTTGAAAAATTTTTTCATCATCTCGTTTCTTTTCGAGTAGTATATTATAATCTTCTAATACTTTTCTTTCATAATCCTCCCAGGAAATAGGTTTTGGTGCGTCACTTACAAGATTATATGATTTTAAAAAAATACTCATTTAAAAACACATCCTCCAATTTCACATAAATACTTATTGATAATTAACATTAAACGTTCATACTCACTAAATATTGAGCTTACAAATCTATTAATATTAAGTACTGTTACTTACAAACGTATCCAAAATTTTAAATGCTTAAGTTGATATTTTAATTTTACCTAACTTTCTTTGGTACTCATAAGTATGAAATAAAAAGTTTGCTACTGTTTTTGCCGAATTTACTACAAGTAAAGCATGGTGTAAACTTGGTGAAATTTTTCTTGCATGCATATCACCACTTATATTTCTTATTTCATTTAATCCATGAACAACCTTAATGAGACCGCTTATTACTTCTCTTAATGGTTTTTGAAGATCTTTATTATTTCTTTAAACACCCCTTCTATTAATGACCTCGCAGAAGTTAGTGCACCTGAATAATCCCCTATTTCAATTCTTTGCTCACATTTTGCTATATCTTCTAATATATGTTTATTATTTTAATTCTTTTGGAAAGTCTGTTTTGACTTGAATAATTTGAACTTCAATGCTTTCCATCTCAACAAGATCAATAAATTCATTAAACTGATCAGAAATATAGAGCATATTATCAAGATAATGTGCATTATAATCACTCACAATAAATAAAATAAAGGCTCTTCGCTGTTTAATGTTGAAAAAACAGGTTACCAGTGCCCATAGGATTCTATCATTTCCTTGTTTGCCACCGGTATTATCTTAGATGTAGGATAGGTTGTCAAGGAAAGCACTTGACAG